>JAIYDS010000095.1 GCA_027487385.1 Acetobacteraceae bacterium
ATCATGGCCGAGGGCCGGGCGCTGTGGCAGGTGAAGCCCTACATCGTCTTCTTCCCCGCCATCTTCCTCTCCATCACCGTCCTCGCCGTGAACCTGCTGGGCGATGGCCTGCGCGACAGCATTGACCCGCGCCTGGCGACGAAGCTGTGAGCGCCGCGCCGATGCAAGACAATCGCGAAATCCTGCTGGAGGTCGAAAACCTCCAGACCCATTTCCGCACCATGGACGGCGTAAACCGCGCCGTGGATGGCGTGAGCTTCCACGTCCGCTCGGGCGAGACGCTGGCCATCGTGGGCGAAAGCGGTTGCGGGAAATCCGTCACCGCCATGTCCATCCTGCGCCTCATTCCCGAGCCGCCGGGCAAGATCGCGGGTGCGATCAAGTTCCAGGGCAAGGATTTGCTGAAGTGCTCGGATCGCGAGATGCGCGCGATCCGCGGCAATGAGATCAGCATGATCTTCCAGGAGCCGATGACCTCGCTGAACCCGGTGCTCACGAACGGGCGCCAGATCGGCGAGACGCTGCGCCTGCACCAGGGCCTCTCCAAGCAGCAGGCCGAGGATCGCGCGGTCGAGATGCTGAAGCTGGTCGGCATTCCCGAGCCGGGGCGCCGCGTGCGGGAATATCCGCACCAGCTCTCGGGTGGCATGCGCCAGCGCGTGATGATCGCCATCGCGCTGGCCTGCAACCCCAAGCTGCTGATCGCCGATGAGCCGACGACAGCGCTCGACGTGACGATCCAGGCGCAGATCCTGGACCTGATGCGCGATCTCAAGACCACGGTGGGTGCGGCCATCGTGCTCATCACGCATGACCTTGGCGTGGTGGCCGAAGTGGCCGAGCGCGTGGTGGTCATGTATGCCGGCAAGAAGGTGGAGGAGGCGGGGGTGAATGAGCTCTTCCGCAACCCGCGCCACCCCTACACCCAGGGGTTGCTCGGCTCCGTGCCCAAGCTTGGCTCCTCGCTCACGGGCGAGACGACGCGCCTCGCTGAAATTCCCGGCCTGGTGCCGAGCCTGAAGCAGAAGATCCCCGGTTGCGTCTTCGCGACGCGCTGCCCGGCCGCGACCGATCTGTGCCGCGCGGTCGCCCCCGCCTTGCAGGAAAAGGCGCCCGGCCACATCGCCGCCTGCCATTACGCCCAGGTCGAAGGTTCCCTCGCCGCATGACACACCCCGCACACGCGAAGCTCGGCGAGCGCATCCTTGAGGTCACGGACCTCAAGAAGCATTTTCCCATCCGGGGCGGCCTGCTCGGCACCACCGTGGGTTATGTCTATGCGGTGGACGGCGTGTCCTTCCACATCAACAAGGGCGAGACGCTCTCGCTCGTGGGCGAATCGGGCTGCGGCAAGTCCACCGTGGGCAAGGCGGTGCTGCGCCTCTTCCCACTGACCGCCGGCCAGGTGGTGCTGAACAATCGCCGCATTGATGATCTCTCCGCCGGCACGCTCCGGCCGCTGCGCCGGCAGATCCAGGTGGTCTTCCAGGATCCCTTCTCCTCGCTGAACCCGCGCATGCGCGTGCGCGACATCCTGGCCGAGCCGATCCGCAATTTCGGCCTGGCCAAGAACGAGGCCGAGGTGGATGAGCGCGTCGGCACGCTCATGGATAAGGTCCGCCTGCCGCGGGACGCCGTGAATCGCTGGCCGCATGAATTCTCCGGCGGGCAGCGCCAGCGCATCTGCATCGCCCGCGCGCTCGCCGCCGAGCCGGATGTGATCGTCTGCGACGAGGCGGTCTCGGCGCTCGACGTCTCGGTGAAGGCGCAGATCGTGAACCTGCTGCAGGATCTGCAGTCGGAACTCGGCCTCGCCATGCTCTTCATCAGCCATGACCTGGCGATCGTGGAGCATATGACGCACCGCGTGGCCGTGATGTATCTCGGCAAGATCGTCGAGGTGGCGGACCGCAAGTCGCTCTTCGGCGCGCCGCGGCACCCCTACACCGAGGCGCTGCTCTCCGCCGTGCCGGTGCCCGTGCCCGGCGCCCTGCGCGAGCGCATTGTGCTGCAGGGCGATGTGCCAAGCCCCATCAAGCCGCCCAAGGGTTGCCGCTTCCACACGCGCTGCCCCTACGCCTTCGACCGCTGCCGGAAGGATGAGCCGCAGCTGCGTGATGACGGGACCGGGCATCTCTCCGCCTGCCACCTGCATGACCTGCCGGAAGCCGAGAACCCGCTGCTGAACAAGGCGCCCCCCACCGCCTTCCGGATGGCCGACGCCTGAGGCGGCCATGAGCGGCGCGCCGCTGCGCTTCGTGGCGCGGGCGCCGCGCAGCCCGTTCGGCCGCCTGGTGAAATGGGGCTTCTGGCTGGTGGCGCTGCTGCCGCCGCTGCTCATGCTGGGCACCTGCGCGGGGCTGAAGGGCTTCGTCCTCTCGGAGGATCCCGAGGTGGCCGGGGGCGCCTTGATGTTCGGTGCCGGGGCGCTGGGGGTGCTGTGGGCCGTGTGGCTGGCTGGCTTGCCCGTCATGGGGCTTCTGATGCTGCTGACGCGCGGGAAGAAGCTTGTGATCGAGGCGCCATCCGGGGGACACTCGCCGGGATAGCGCGAGGCGATGCAGATGGGCGATTCACTCCAGTGCCGGCCCGGACCCTTTGGCTATGATTCGCCACCGGTCAGCGGCTCCTGCCCGACGGAGCCGCTGATCTGCACGGCGCCGACCTCCTTCGGGCCCAGCGCCTATTACTCTCCCCTGACCGGCTTTCTTGGCCTTCCGCAGCCGCCCCCCTTCACGGCGGTGCCCCAGGCCGCGCCCGTCGTGGAAACCAGGTGCGAAACGGATGGGTTGAAGATCGTCAAGATCCTTCCGGCTGAAATCATCCTGCTGACCTATGGCTTCAGGAAGCGCCTGCCGGAGGTCGTCAACGCCATCTGCAATGAAGCCGAGTGCTATCTTTGGTATCACGAGATCAACCGAAGCCCTTTGCGCGTCTGCCATTTTCTGGCCCAACTGGCGCACGAGAGCCTGATGTTCACGAGCCTGTACGAGAACCTGAGCTATACGGTGGAGAACATCGTAAAGACCTTCGGCGTCAGCCATTCGGCCAACGTCACGATCGAACAGGCGAAGGAATTGGCCGGCAAACCCGAGGCATTGGCCGAACGCGTCTATGGCCTCGGCAATCCGAAGAAGGCGGCGGAATTCGGCCATCTGGTCGCGGGGGAGGGCTGGCGCTATCGTGGACGGGGGCTGATCCATCTGACGGGCAAGGCCAACTATGCCTTCTATGGCGACCTGCCCGAGATCAAGCTGGATCTGGTGAAGGATCCTGACCTCGCGGCCAACCCGCTGACTGCGGTCAAGCTGGCGGTCGCCTTCTGGAAGCAGCGCGGCCTGAGCGCCCTGGCCGATGCGGATATGACCGACCAGATCTCGCGCCGGGTCAATGGCGGCGATGTCGGCCTCAAGGAGCGCGGCACGCTGGTGGCCAAGGCCAAGGACATCTGGCTGAAGAAGGCCCCAAGCTGACCGCTTGACGCCTCGCGCGACATTCGCGAGGCTCCACCCCAACGCAGCGCAAATACGGGAGACGGTTCATGCCGCAGGTCACACTCACGGTGAACGGCAAGTCGCACACGGTGGAAGTCGAGGGGCGGACCCTCCTGGTCGAGTTGCTGCGCGAAAAGCTGCGCCTCACCGGCACTCATGTCGGCTGCGACACGAGCCAGTGCGGCGCTTGCGTCGTGCATATCGATGGCCAGAGCGTGAAGTCCTGCACCACGCTCGCCGTGATGTGCGAGGGCGCCTCGGTCACCACCATCGAGGGCTTGGCCGCGGCCGATGGCACGCTGCACCCGATGCAGGAGGCCTTCCGCGAGTATCACGCGCTCCAGTGCGGCTTCTGCACCCCGGGCATGGTCATGTCCGCCGTGGACCTCGTCGCCAAGAATCCGCAGGGGCTTTCCGAGCAGGAAATCCGCGAGGGGCTGGAGGGCAATCTCTGCCGCTGCACCGGCTATCACAACATCGTGAAGGCCATCGCCGCCGCGCAGGATGTGATGCACGGCAAGCGCACGAGCATCGCCGCCGCCGCGGAGTAGTTCGACACATCGGCGATAAGCGGCGCCAAAGCCGCACGCCACCAGGGAGGAATTGCGCATGAACGTCGTCACGCCGTTCGAAGGCATCGGTGCGAGTGTCCGCCGGAAGGAGGATCTGCGTTTCCTCTCCGGCCGCGGGCAATACACGGATGACATCAACCGCCCCGGCCAGGCCCATGCCTGGATCCTGCGCAGCCAGCACGCCCATGCGCGCATCCTGAAGATCGACACGGCGGCGGCCGCCGCCATGCCGGGCGTGGTCGCGATCTACACCAGCGCCGACCTCGCCGCGATCGGCGGCCTGCCCTGCGGTTGGCAGATCCACAACAAGGACGGCACGCCCATGGCGGAGCCGAAGCACCCCGTCCTCGCCGAGGGCAAGGTGCGCCATGTGGGCGACCCCATCGCCGTCGTGATTGCCGAGACGCGCGAGAAGGCACGCGACGCGGGCGAGGCCATCGTCGTCGAGTTCGAGGTCCTGCCGGCGGTGAGCCAGACCACCGCCGCGCTCGCGCCCGATGCGCCGCGCGTGCATGACGATGTGGCCGGCAACCTCTGCTATGACTGGCATATCGGCGACAAGGCCATGGTGGATGCGGCCTTCGAGAAGGCCGCGCATCGCGTGGTGTTCGAGACCACCAACCAGCGCCTGGTTCCCAACGCGATGGAACCGCGCTGCGCCGTCGGCGACTATGACACCACCACGGGCGAGCACACGCTCTTCACCACCAGCCAGAATCCGCATGTGATCCGGCTGCTGATGGGCGCCTTCGTGCTGCAGATCCCCGAGAGCAAGCTGCGCGTCGTGGCCCCCGATGTGGG
>JAIYDS010000219.1 GCA_027487385.1 Acetobacteraceae bacterium
CATTCTCGGCAATGCTCGCGGTGCCGCCGGAGGTCACGCTCGGCGCCTCATTCACATTCGTCACCGTGATGGTAACGGCGCGGGCCGCGCTGCTCAGCGTGCCATCCGAGGCCGTGACGGTGATGTCATAGACGTTGTCGCCACCCGCATCGGCCGGCGCATCGAAGTCCGGCGCGACCTTGAAGGTGACCGCGCCGGTTGCGGCGTCCATGTCGAACAGTCCCGCATCCGACCCGCCCAGCGACCAAGTGAGCGGCACCGTGCGGTCACCGCTCACCGCTGTGGCTTGATAGGCCAGGCCCGTCCCGTTCTCCGCATAATCCGCGGAGGTGGCGGAGGTGACTGCGGGCGCCTCGACGACGTTCGCCACGGTGATCGCAACACGCTGCGACGCCGAAGCGTTGCCGCCCGCGGCGGTGACGACCAGCTCATAGACGTTGTTGGCGCCGATATCGGCCGGGACTTCGAAGTTCGGCGCTGACCTGAAGGTGACCGCGCCCGTGCTGCTGATATCGAACAGCGCCGCATCGCCGCCGGAGAGGGACCAGACCAGCGTCGTGCCGGGCACCGATGCGGCTGCCTCCGCTTGGTAGGCCGTCCCCGTCTCATTCTCGGCGAGGTTCGCCGCAGCGCCGGAGGTGAAGGTGATGGCCCCGCCGGCGGCCACGCCGTCCAGGATCGTGCCGGTTGCGCTGGCCAGGCTTCCATCGGCCGCCATCGCATCCACCAGCACGCCCGCGATGTTGCGGGCGATGGTCACGCTGAAGGTCTCGGCCGCCTCCGCCAGAGCGTCGCCAGCCACCTGCACCGTGACGAGCGCGGCGGTCTGGCCGATCGCGAAGGACACGACGCCCGAGGGCAGCGCATTGCCGCCGAAATCAGCCGCGGCTGCAGGCTCCCCGCCCGATCCAGCGACGCGCCACGCGAAATCCAGCGCCGTGTCCAGCATGCCGGTGCGCGTCAGCGCGAAAGTGAAGGGCGTCGTCCCGCCCGTCGTCCCTTCGCTCTGGGGCGTGCCGATGGCGACGAAGCTCAGGCCAAAGGGTTGCCAGGTGTTGGTGGTGAGGTCCCAGATGCCGTCGCTGAAGGCGATGCTCTCGACATCCGTGAGAAGATCGGTCGTGCCCCCCGCTTCCCGGACGGTGAATTGGTTGGCGGCCCCCGCCACGGCCTGCACGGCCGCCGGCGAGCCATGCCCCGAATGGCGGTAGATGGCGATGTCCGTGCCGCTGCCGCCCACCAGGATATCGGCCCCGGCTCCGGCTTCCAGCCGGTCATCGCCGGCTCCACCCAGCAGGCTGTCCCCGCCGCTGCCGCCGATCAGCAGGTCGTTGTTCGCGCCGCCCTCGAGGGTGGCGGCGAAGCTGGCCGCCGAGAAATCGATCGTGTCATTCCCCGCGCCACCCAGGATCCGCTCGATGCCGCTGAAGCTGTCGGTGTCGCCACGCCCGCCATTGCCGCCGGCGACCGAGACATTGATGGCCTCCGTCGTCAGGCTGTTCGCCGAATAATCGGCGATATCGCTGCCCTCGCCACCGATCAGGCTGTCATTGCCCGTGTCGCCGACCAGCTGGTCATCGCCCTCGCCGCCGGTCAGTGTGTCGTGGCCGGCGCCGCCGGTCAGCACATTCGCGCCCGCGTTGCCCGTCAACGAATCATCGAAGGCGGAGCCGAGCAGGGCCTCGATGTTCAGCAGCGTGTCGGTGCCCGCGCCGCCGGTGTTCTGCGCCCCCGTGATGGCAAGGCTGACCGTGACCGCGCCCGTGGCGGGGTTGTAGCTGACGGTGTCGAGGCCGGCCCCGCCATCCAGGGTGTTCGTGCCCCCATTGCCGACCAGCGTATCGTTGAAGTCGGAGCCGATCAGGTTCTCGATGTTGATCAGCCTGTCGCTGCCCGCATTGGTTCCCTGCAGGTTGGTGTGCATGAGGGTGACCACGACGCCCGTCGTGGCCGTGGCGTAGCTTGCCGCGTCCTCCCCCGCGCCGCCGTCCAGGACGTCATTTCCGCCTTCGCCCAGCAGCGTGTCGTTGCCGCCATTGCCGTTCAGGGTGTCATTCCCGCCCCGCCCGAAGATGAGGTTCGCCCCGGCATCGCCGGAGAGCCCATCATTGAAGGCGGAGCCGATCAGGTTCTCGATGTTGATGAAGGTGTCGATGCCGGAAGAGACGCTGTTGGCCGTCGCGCCCAGCAGGGCGAAACTCGCGCTCGTGGCGGCCTCGTAGGAGACCGTGTCCAGGCCCGCGCCGCCGTCGAAGACATTGTTGGCGACGGAACCGAAGATGAGATCGTTGAAGGCCGAGCCGATGATGTTCTCGATGCTGACCAGCGTGTCGGTGCCCGCACCGCCGGTGGCCTGCGCCGTGGTAAGCGCGAGGCTGACGGTGATGCCCGCTGTGGCGGCCGAATAGATCGCCGTGTCGGTCCCCGCGCCGCCGTCCAGCCTGTCATCCCCGATGCCACCGTGCAGCGTGTCGTTGCCGGCACCGCCTTCGAGCGTGTTCGCGCCTGCATCGCCCGTCAGCGAGTCATTGAAGGCGGAGCCGATCAGCCCCTCCATGCCAAGCAGCGTGTCGCGGCCCGCGCCGCCCGTCTCCTGCCCATCAGTGACCGCGAGGCTCACCGTGACGGCGGCGGTGGCCAAGGCGTAGCTGGCCGCGTCGGCGCCCGCCGCGCCGTCCAGCAGGTCATCGCCCGCGCCGCCTTCAAGCGTATTCGCGCCCGCATCGCCCGTCAGCGTGTCGTTGAAGGCGGAGCCGATCAGCCCCTCCATGCCGAGCAGCGTGTCGCGGCCCGCGCCGCCCGTCTCCTGCCCATCGGTGACCGCGAGGCTCACCGTGACGGCGGCGGTGGCAGAGGCGTAGCTGGCTGCGTCGGCGCCCGCCGCGCCGTCCAGCAGGTCATCGCCCGCGCCGCCTTCGAGCGTGTTCGCGCCTGCATCGCCCGTCAGCGTGTCGTTGAAGGCGGAGCCGATCAGCCCCTCCATGTTTAACAGCGTGTCGAGGCCGGCGCTGCCGGTCTCCTGCGCGCCGGTGATGGCAAGGCTGACGGTCACGGCGGAGGCCGCCCAGGCGTAGCTGGCCGCATCGAGCCCCGCCGCGCCATCCAGCGTGTCGTTCCCGCCTTCGCCCGACAGAACATCCGCCCCGGCGCCGCCAGTGAGACGGTCGCTGAAGCTGGTGCCGATCACCCGCTCGAACGCGTCATGGAGGATGACGCCGGCGAAGCGGGCATTGTCCTGCTGCACGGCGTAGAGAGAGCCGAGCGAGAGGGTCATGCCGGACAGGGCGACGCGGAAGTCGAGCGTATCCGCCCCGTCGCCCCCGGTCACGGCGACGATGGACCCGCTGCGACCCACGATCAGGACGTCGTCGCCGCCCTGGCCGGCCAGGGTGTCCCAGCCCAAGCCGCCATCCAGGACGTTGCTGCCGTCGTCGCCGATCAGTTGGTCATCATAGCTCGAACCGATGAGGTTCTCGATGCTTATCAGCGTGTCGGTGCCGCCGCCCCAGGTGAATTGCGCCCCCGCAATCCGCAGGTCCACCCGGACCCCGTAGCCTTGCTCCCAGATATTCGCGTAGCTGACCGTGTCGAGCCCGGCGCCGCCATCCAGCAGGTCGTCACCGAAGTGGACAGAGGAGAAGGGATCCGCAGGGTCGCTGCCTTCGCTGCTCAGCAGGATGTCATCGCCATCCCCGCCGATCAGCGTGTCGCTGCCGGCCACGCCATCCAGCCGGTTGGCGCCCGCGTCACCCGTCAGCACATCGCCCACCTGCGCGGTGCCGACGAGGTTCTCGATGCCGCCCAGGACATCGATCTTGCCGCCGCCGATATCCTGGGCCCCCGTCAGTCCCAGGTTGATGGTGACGGCGAAGCCCATGGCCGAATAACTGGCCGTGTCCAGGCCATCGCCACCCTGGAGCGTCTCCTGGCCCAGGCTGGCGCGCAGAAGGTCATCGCCCCCGCCGCCCCGCAGCGAATCATCGCCCTGGCCGCCATCCAGCGTGTCGGCGCCGCTGCCGCCATCCAGGCTGTCCTGGCCATCCTCGCCCAGCAGCAGGTCATCGCCACCTTGGCCCTGCAGCCCATCATTCCCGAGGCCACCCGTGATCGTATTGGCGCCGTCATCGCCGGCCAGCGTGTCAGCGAAGGACGAGCCGACCAGGTTCTCGATGTTCAGCAGCGTGTCCGTGCCCGCACTGACCGTAGCCTGCGCCGTGGTCAGCGCCAGGTTGACGCTGACGGCCGCCAAGGCACCGGCATAGACGGCGGTATCCACGCCCGCCGCACCGTCCAGCCGGTCATCGCCCGCACCGCCCTCCAACGAATTGTCGCCGTCGCTGCCGGTCAGCGTGTCGGCAAAGGCCGAGCCGCGCAGGTTCTCGAAGTTCAGCACCGTGTCGGTGCCCGCCCCGCCGGTTGCCTGCGCCGTGGTCAGGCCCAGGCTCACCGAGACGCCCGCGCCCGCGCTGGCATAGCTCAGCAGGTCCACCCCGCCCGCGCCATCCAGCAGATTGTCGCCGGCATGGCCGGCCAGGGTGTCGTCGAAGCCCGACCCCAGCAGGTTCTCGATGTTCAGCAGCGTGTCCGTTCCGGCGCCGCCCGTGGCCTGCGCCGTGGTCAGCGCGAGATTGACGGAGACACCCGCCGTGGCCGCGCTGTAGTTGGCCAGGTCAACGCCGCCCGCGCCGTCCAGCCGGTCATCGCCCGCGCCACCCTCCAGCACATTGGCGCCGCTGTTGCCGCCGAGGGTGTCGTTGAAGCTCGAGCCCACGAGGTTCTCGATGTTCACCAGCGTGTCGGTGCCCGCCCCTCCGGTCACCTGCGCCGTGGCCAGCGCGAGGTTCACGGCCACGCCGGCCCCGGCCCCGGCATAGGTCACGGTATCGACGTCGTCTCCGCCATCGAGGCTGTCATTGCCGGCGCCGCCATTCAGCGTGTCGTTTCCGCCGCCGCCGCTGATGACATTGGCGGCGCCATCGCCGCTCAGCCCATCGCCGAAGGCCGAGCCGATCAGGTTTTCGATATTGAGGAACGTGTCGGTGCCGGAGGAGACGGTGTTCGTCGTCGAGCCGAGCAGGGCGAAGCTGGCGCTGGTGGCGAATTCGAAGCTGACGGTGTCGATGCCGGCGCCGCCGTCGAAGACGTTGTTGCCGGTGTTGCCCCAGAAGCGGTCATTGAAATCGGTGCCGATCAGGTTCTCGATGTTCAGCAGCGTGTCGCTGCCCGCACCGCCCGTGGCCTGCGCCGTGGTCAGGGCCAGATTGATGCTGACAGCGGCCGCGGCCCCCGCATAGCTCGCGGTATCCGTGCCGGCGCCGCCATCCAGCACGTCATCGCCCGCGCCGCCGTTGAGCCGGTCCGCCCCCGCGCCACCCGTCAGGGCGTTGGCACCTGCATTGCCGGTCAACGTATCGTTGAAGTCCGAACCAAGCAGGTTCTCGACGTTCAGCAGCGTATCCGTGCCCGCGCCGCCCGTGGCCTGCGCCATGGTGATCGCGAGGCTGACGCTGACACCCGCCGTGGCCGCGGCATAGCTGACCGTGTCCAGCCCCGCCCCGCCATCTAGGATATTGTCGCCGCTATTCCCGAGCAGCGTGTCGGCAAAGCCGGAACCGGTCAGGTTCTCGAAGTTCAGCAGCGTGTCGGTGCCCGCGCCGCCGGTCACCTGCGCCGTGGCCAGCGCCAGGCTCACCGTGACGCCGGCCGTGGCCGCCGCATAGGTGACGGTATCCACGCCGGCCGCGCCATCCAGCGTGTTGTTGCCGCTGTTGCCGCCCAGCACGTCGTTGAAAGCCGAGCCTGTCAGGTTCTCGACGTTCAGCAGTGTGTCGCTGCCCGCGCCCCCCGTGGCCTGGGCCGTGGTGATCGCAAGGCTGACCGTCACCCCCGCCGCAGCAAAGGCGTAGGAGGCGGCATCGACGCCGTCGCCGCCATCGAGGCGGTTGTCACCCGCATCGCCGATCAGCGTGTCGTTGAAGCCGGACCCCGTGAGGTTCTCGATGCTCAGCAGCGTGTCGGTGCCGCCGCCGCCGGTCGCCTGCGCGCTGGTGATCCCGAGCCGGACCGTCACGCCGGCCGCGAGCCCGGCATAGGTGGCGGTGTCACTACCGGTCCCGCCATCGAGCAGATCGTTGCCCGCGCCGCCATTCAGCGTATCGTCGCCGCCCTCGCCCAGCAGCGTGTCATCGCCCGTATCGCCCGAGAGCAGGTCCGCGCTGATCCCGCCGCTGAGGGCATTCGCGCCCGCCGCGCCCGTCAGCGTGTCGGCGAAATCGGAACCGACCAGGTTCTCCATGTTCAGCAGCGTGTCGCTGCCCGCACCGCCCGTGGCCTGCGCCGTGGTCAGCGCGAGGTTGACGGTGACGCCCGCCGTGGCCCGGGCGTAGATCGCCGTATCCACGCCGCCCGCGCCATCCAGCCGGTCATCGCCCGCGCCGCCTTCGAGGCTGTTCGCGCCGGCTTCGCCGGTCAGCGTGTCGTTGAAGGCGGAGCCCAGCACGTTCTCGATGTTCAGCAGCGTGTCGGTGCCCGCACCCCCGGTCGCCTGGGATGTGGTCAATCCCAGGTTGACGGCGACCCCCGCGCTGGCGGCCGCATAGCTCACCAGGTCCAGCCCGGCGCCGCCATCGAGCAGGTTGTCCCCCGCCGTGCCCGCCAGCGTGTCGGCGAAGCCCGAACCGATGACATTCTCGATGTTCAGCAGCGTGTCCGTGCCGGCGCCGCCAGTGGCCTGGGCCGTCGTCACAGCCAGATTAATCGTGACGCCGCCCGTGGCCGCGGCGTAGGTCACGGTATCCACGCCGCCGGCGCCATCGAGGATGTTCGTGCCGGCATCGCCCGCCAGGGTGTCGTTGAAGGCGGAGCCCGTCAGATTCTCGAAGTTCAGCAGCGTGTCGCTGCCCGAACCGCCCGTGGCCTGCGCAGTGCTGATCGCGAGGCTGACGGTGACGGCCGCGGCGGCCGCGGCATAGCTCACCGTATCCAGCCCGCCGCCGCCATCGAGCAGATTGGCGCCGCTGCCGGCCACAAGCGTATCGTTGAAGGCCGAGCCCGTCAGGTTCTCGATGTTCAGCAGCGTATCGGTGCCGGCGCCGCCCGTGGCCTGCGCCGTGATGACCGCGAGGCTGACGCTGACGGCAGCCGTGGCTCCGGCATAGTTGACCATGTCCAGGCCATCGCCACCATCGAAGACGTTGGCGCCGGCGGTACCGGCCAGCGTGTCGTTGAAGGCGGAGCCGGTCAGGTTCTCGATGTTCAGCAGCGTGTCGCTGCCGGCACCGCCCGTGGCCTGCGCCGTGCTGATCACAAGGCTGACGTTCACGCCCGCCGTGGCGCCGGCGTAGGAGGCGGTGTCCACGCCGCCTGCGCCGTCCAGCCGGTCATCGCCGGCGCCACCCTCCAGGATATTGGCGGCGCTCGATCCGGTGAGGGTGTCGTTGAAGGCGGACCCCAGCAGGTTTTCGATGTTGAGCAGCGTATCGGTGCCCGCACCGCCCGTGGCCTGCGCCGTGGTCAGGGACAGATTCACCGTGACGCCTGCGGCCGCGCTGGCGTAACTCGCGGTATCGAGGCCGGCCGCGCCGTCCAGCCAGTCATCCCCGGCACCGCCCTCCAGGAGATTGGCGCCCGCATCGCCCGTCAGCGTGTCGTTGAACGAGGAGCCGATCAGGTTCTCGATGCTCAGCAGTGTATCGGTACCGGCGCCGCCGGTGGCCTGCGCCGTGGTGAGCGCGAGGCTGACCGTGACGCCAGCGGTGGCGCCGGTATAGGAGGTGAGGTCCGTGCCGCCAGAGCCGTCCAGCCGGTCATCCCCGGCGCCGCCTACCAGCGTGTTGTTGCCGGCATCGCCGGTCAGCGTGTCGTTGAAGGCGGAGCCGAGCAGGCCCTCCATCGAGATCAGCGTATCGGTGCCGGCGCCGCCCGTGTTCTGCGCGGCTCCCTGCAACGCAAGGCTGACCGTGACTGCGGCCGTGGCGCCGGCATAGCTCGCCGTGTCCAGGTTGTTGGCGCCATCCAGTGTATCGTTGCCAGCGCCGCCTTCCAGGGTGTCCCGGTTATCGCCGCCGCTCAGCGTGTCGTTGAAGTTCGAGCCGATCAGGATCTCGATGTTGCGGACATCGTCCACACCCGCCGAGACGGTGTTCTGGCTGGTCCAGAACAGAAAGACCTGAACCCCGCCGGAGGCCCCCTGATAGGTCAGCGTATCGATGCCCTCGCCGCCGTCGAGCGTGTCATTGCCGGCGCTGGAGACCAGGGTATCGTTGCCGCCAAGGCCATAGACCGCGTCATCGCCTTCATTCCCATCGATGACATTCGCGACGGCGCTGCCACGGATCACGTTATTGCCGCGGCTCCCGATGACGTTCTCGATGTTCAACAGGAGATCAGCGCCGCCGGGCCTTTCCTCCGGCGTCAGGTAAATCCAGTTATTGGCGTAATATCCCTCCCAATTAAAGGCTAAATTATAGTCTACGGTATCTATGCCGGCGCCGCCGTCCAAAGTCTCCTCGCCGCTCACGCCGGAGGGATTGTATCGGCGGAACGTGTCGTTGAACGATGATCCGACAAAGTAATTGAAGGATCGAATATCAATATTTCCACCCCAGGCGCTCTGGGTATATCCATACGCTTCGTCAATAGTGACGCTACTCGTGGCCGCGGCGTAGCTGATGACGTCACCACCACCGCCATAAACCGCGATGGTGTTGGCTGCGACGATGATCAGGTCATTGTAGTTGGAGCCCTCGATTCGGGTGAAACCCTGCAAGCGGTCCAGGCCGCTGCTGACGGTGTTCTGCGCGGTCGTCAGATTGAGGTTGATGGTGACCGGACCGCTCGCTTCAGCGTAGCTGATGGTGCTGCCAAGGCCCATCCCGTCGTAATCATCATTGCCGGCGCTTCCGTAGAACACGCCGTAGGAGCCCCGGACCGCCTCGACCCCATAGCCCCGATGCACGGCATACTGGCTCAGCCCGCCCGACCCCCACAGGATCGCCACATAGCCCGAGGCCATCGATCTGACCTCCAGGGTGCCGCCGGTGGCCCAGGAGAGGTCCATGGTGTCGAAGCCATCGTCACCATAGAGATCATCCGACCGGCCAACCGGAAGCAGGCGGTCATCGCCTGCACCGCCCCGGATGGTGGAGAAAAACCAGCCGGCATAGATCGTGTCGTTGTGGGCGGAGCCGATGGCACCCTCGAAGTTGGAGAGCCAATCCGTGCCGGCCGCACCTTCGGCATACCCATCGGTGGGGCCATAGGTGACGGTGTTCAGCCAGACCGTGACCGCCCCCGGCGCGCTGGCGTAGGAGATGAAGTCGCCGTCGCTCCAATACCCCACGCCATTGATCTGGTCGTTGCCCAGCCCGCCCTCGATGATGTTCGAGCCGACATCGCCGGTGATGATGTCGTCGAAGGCGGAACCGATGACGTTGTCGATGTTCCTCAGCCGGTCATTGCCTCCACCGCCCGTCGCGGTGCCGCTGTCCGTCTCGATCGAGATCGTGACCGAGCTGGTCGCGTCGGCGTAGGAGGCGGTGTTGCCGCCGAGACCGAAACCTCCGCCATCGAGCAGATCATCGCCGGCGCCACCCATGAGCAGGTCCGCGCCGTCCCCACCCATCAGGGTGTTGTTGCCGGCATTGCCGATGAGGGTGTCGTTGAAGGCCGATCCGATCAGCATTTCGATGCTGATCAGCGTGTCCGTGCCGCCGCCGCCGGTCGCCTGCGCGGTGGTCAGGGCGAGGCTGACATTGACCGCGGACGCGGCCCCGGCATAGCTCGCCGCATCAGCCCCCGCCCCGCCATCGAGGATATTGGCGCCCGCGGTGCCGGCGAGCGTGTCGTTGAAGTCGGAACCCGTCAGGTTCTCGAAGTTCAGCAGCGTATCGCTGCCGGCCCCGCCCGTGGCCTGCGCCGTGGTCAGCGCCAGATTGACGCTGACGGCGGCCAGGGCGCCGGCATAGGAGAGGGTATCGTTGCCCGCGCCGCCGTCCAGCCGGTCATCTCCCGCGCCGCCCTCCAGCACATTGGTGCCCGCATCGCCCGTCAGCGTGTCGTTGAAGGCCGAGCCCCGCAGGTTCTCGATGCCGATCAGCGTGTCCGTGCCGGCCCCGCCCGTGGCCAGCGCCGTGGCCAGGGAGAGATCCACGGTGACGGCGCTCGTGGCGCTGGCGTAGTTCGCGGTATCGGTGCCGCCCGCCCCGTCCAGGCGGTCATTGCCGGCGCCGCCTTCCAGCGTATTGGCCCCGCCATCGCCCGTCAGCGTGTCGTTGAAGGTCGAACCCGTCAGGTTCTCGATGCCGATCAGCGTGTCGGTGCCGGCGCCGCCCGTGGCTTGGGCCGTGGTCAGGCCCAGGTTGACGGTGACCGCAGCCGAGGCGCCGGCATAGGAGGCAATGTCGAGGCCGCCCGCGCCATCCAGGCGGTCATCGCCGACGCCACCCTCCAGCCGGTCATCGCCGACGCCGCCATCCAGGCGGTCATCGCCGACGCCGCCATCCAGCGTATTGGCGGCGGCATCGCCCGTCAGCGTGTCGTTGAAGGAGGAGCCGAGCAGGCCCTCCATCGCGACCAGCCTGTCCGAACCGGCGCCGATGGTGTTCTGGGCGCTCCCCTGCAGCGCGAGGCTGACCGTGACGGCGGCGGTGGCCCCGGCGTAGCTCGCGACGTCCCAGCCATTGCCGCCGTCCAAGGAATCGTCGCCCGCCTGGCCAAGGAGGGTGTCGTTGCCGTCATTGCCGGATAGCGTGTCGTTCCCACCGCCGCCGCTGATGATATTGGCTCCGCTATCCCCGCTTAGCCCATCGCCGAAGGCGGAGCCGATCAGGTTCTCGATATTGAGGAAGGTATCGGTGCCGGAGGAGACGGTGTTGCTCGTAGAACCGAGCAGGGCGACGCTGGCGCTCGTGGCGAATTCGAAGCTGACGGTGTCGATCCCGGCGCCACCGTCGAAGACGTTGTTGTCGGTGCTGCCCCAGAAAACATCGTTGAAATCGCTGCCGACGAGGTTCTCGATGCTGAGCAGCGTGTCGCTGCCGGCGCCGCCGGTGGCCTGCGCCGTGGTCAGCGCCAGGTTGATGCTGACCGCGGCCGCGGCCCCCGCATAGCTCGCGGTATCCGTACCGGTGCCGCCATCCAGCACATCATCGCCCGCGCCGCCGTTGAGCCGGTCCGCCCCCACGCCGCCCGTCAGGACATTGTTGCCGGCATTGCCGGTCAGCGTGTCGTCGAAGGCCGAGCCGAGCAGGTTCTCGATGTTCAGCAGCGTGTCGCTGCCCGCACCGCCGGTGGCCTGCGCCGTGCTGGTCGCGAGGCTGACGGTGACGGCCGCGCTCGCGCCGGCATAGAAGGCGGTGTCGGCGCCGGCCGCGCCGTCCAACCGGTCGTCACCGGCGCCGCCCTCCAGCGTGTTGTTGCCGGCATCGCCGGTGAGCGTGTCATTGAAGGCCGAGCCGAGCAGGTTCTCGATGTTCAGCAGCGTGTCGCTGCCGGCGCCGCCCGTGGCCTGCGCCGTGGTCAGGGACAGATTGATGGTGATGGCGGCGGTGGCGCTCGCGTAGCTCGCGGTATCCGTGCCGGCCATCCCGTTCAGGCTGTCATCGCCGGCGCCGCCCTCCAGGATATTGACGCCGTTGCTGCCCGTCAGCGTGTCGTTGAAGGCGGAGCCGATCAGGTTCTCGATGCTGATCAAGATATCTGTGCCGGCACCGCCGCTGGCGTACGGCACGCCCAAGCCTTGAATGCTCAGATCGACGAGGACCGCCGCGGCGGCACCCGCGTATCTCGCGGTATCCGTGCCGGTGCCGCCATCCAGCAGATCGTCGCCCGCGCCACCATCGAGGGTGTCGTCGCCCGCCTCACCCAGCAGCGTATCGCTGCCGGCGTCGCCGGAGAGCAGGTCCGCCCCGTTGCCCCCGGTCAGCCCGTTTGCGCCCGACCCGCCGGTGAGCGTGTCTGCGAAGCCGGAGCCGATCAGGTGCTCGAAGTTCAGCACCACATCGCTGCCGGCCCCGCCGGTCGCCTGCGCCGTGGTCAGCGCCAGGTTGACCGTGACGCCGGCCGAAGCACCGCCATAGGAGGCGGTGTCGAGGCCGCCCGCGCCATCCAGCCGATCATCGCCGACGCCGCCCTCCAGCGTGTTGGCGCCGGCATCGCCCGTCAGCGTGTCGTTGAAGGAGGAGCCGAGCAGCGCCTCCATCGCGACCAGCCGGTCCGAGCCGGCGCCGAGGGTGTTCTGCGCGGTGGTGATCGCGAGGCTGACCGTGACGGCGGCGCTGGCGCTGGCATAGCTTGCGAAGTCCACGCCATTGCCGCCATCGAGTGAATCATCGCCGGCATCGCCGCTCAGCGTGTCATGGCCGTCATTGCCGATCAGCGTGTCGTTTCCACCCGCGCCGCTGATCAGATTCGCGCCGCCATCGCCGCTCAGCCCATCGCCGAAGGCCGAGCCGATCAGGTTCTCGATGTTGATGAAGGTGTCGATGCCGGAAGAGACGCTGTTGGCCGTGGCGCCCAGCAGGGCGAAGCTGGCGCTGGTGGCGAACTCGAAGCTGAAGGTGTCGATGCCGGCGCCGCCGTCGAAGATGTTGTTGCCGGTGCTGCCCCAAAAGACATCGTTGAAGTCGCTGCCGATGAGATTCTCGATTCCCCATAGAACATCGTTGCCCCCACCGCCCGTCGCCCCTCCCCTGTCCAGGTCTACGCTGCTTAGATTTGCGAAGACCGCCGCGGGTGCATCCGCGTAGCTCGCGGTATCCGTGCCGTCGTCGCCCCTGATATGATCATCGCCTGGCCCACCTAGAAGCAGGTCGTTGCCTCCCCCGCCCGCGAGGATGTCATTGCCGCCTCCCCCAAGGAGGGTGTCGTTACCGCTTTCAAGGGAGAGAACGACTCCCCCGCCGAGAGTGTCGTTCCCGTCCAGGCCGTTGGCGTAATCGTTGCCGGAGGTGCCGGTGAAGCGGTCATTACCGGCTGTAGCGCCTGCGATCGGCTGCCCGGCGGAATTGGTCCAACTCATGAGAACGAACTCCATGCCAAGGACACAAAAAGCGGAGCCTCGGTACCCGATTAACATATTAATCTTGAGTGAGCCTCAGCAAGGGCACCTTCTAACCCAGGTCAAGGTCGGGATTGGGAGTGAGGCTGGGCTGGCCGGCCCGCAACTCCATCGACCTGGCCTTGTGCGCGCCCAGTGCTGGCCACTGCCAAAGGTTCTCGGTCTCCTCCGTCAACAGGTGCCAGCAGATCACGGCGACCTTTCGTGCCATTGCCACCGCCGCGACCTGGTGACCGCCTTTGGCACGGATGCACCCGAAGAACGCGCGCAGTGGACGCGGCGCCTTGCTGGCCGCCCAAGCCGCCTCCACCAGCACGGCACGGGCATGGACCAGGCCCTGCTTGCGGATGCGGCCGTGCTTGGCAAGGCCAGACGGCCGCACGGGGGGCTGAGCCCGAAGTGGCTCACCAACCTGTCCGGGCTGCGGAAGGGTTTCACGTCACTGGTCGCCGCCACCAGCCGGGCGGCAACCGGCACATTGACGCTGGTGATTGTTGGCCGGCGGCGGACGGCGGGATCGCCTTGCGTCGCCTCGGCGATCTCGCGCTCCAGAGTGGGTTGCCCGATCACCCGTTGGTCAGGATCGCGCGGTTGATCCGCTCACCTTCATCCTGGTGCCACGGTCCCAGCGCAGGAAGCGCCCTCCCCTCATGGCGGCAGCCAGCCTTTGCCTTGGGGCTGGCCCGCCCCGCTGGGCCGCCAGCATCAGGGCACGCTCAAATTCCTCCATCGCCCCGGGCAGGATGAGCAGCAGCCCCCGCCAAGCACGCGCGGGACGACGCCATGGGTCCGCAGAACATGCTCTGAAGGGATCCGCGCGCGCCGGATCAGTGCCAGGGGAGCCTGGACGACCAGCGCGACCACAGCCGTCACAGGGCTTGGCTTTCGACCTTTTTCCAGCACGGCTGCAGGCACAAAAAAACCGCTGGCCCCGATCGCTCGGGAACTAGCGGTTTGTTTGGTGGAGCCAGGCGGAATCGAACCGCCGACCTCTTGAATGCCATTCAAGCGCTCTACCAACTGAGCTATGGCCCCCCGGTAACCCCGTCGGGAGTGCGGCCGTATAACCACCCATCGCGGGGGCCGCAACCCCACCCCGCCGAAGTTTTTCAGATGCTTTCCATGCCCTTTCGCCCGCCCCGCCGCGCGGGTAGTTTGCCGCCACCAAATTCGAGAGGAAGTGACGATGCGAAAGGTCTATCCGGACGCCACGGCCGCCCTGGCCGGGCTCCTGCGCGACGGGATGGTGATCCATTCCGGGGGCTTCGGCCTCTGCGGCATACCTGCCATGCTGATTGATGCGGTCAAGGAATCCGGCGTGAAGGACCTCACCGTCGTGTCGAACAATTGCGGCATTGATGATGTGGGCCTCGGCAAGCTGCTGCGCACCCGCCAGATCAAGAAGATGATCGCGAGCTATGTCGGCGAGAATGCCGAATTCGCCCGCCAATTCCTGGCCGGCGAGCTGGAGATCGAGTTCAACCCGCAAGGCACGCTGGCCGAGCGCATCCGCGCGGGCGGCGCCGGCATCCCCGCCTTCTTCACCAAGACCGGCGTCGGCACCGCCGTCGCCGAGGGCAAGCCCACCCAGGTCTTCGATGGGGAGACCTATCTGATGGAGCGCGGCATCGTGGCCGACCTCGCTTTGGTGCACGCCTATATGGGCGACACCGAAGGCAACCTCGTCTATCGCCGCACCGCGCGGAACTTCAACCCGATGATGGCGACGGCCGCCAAGGTCACCGTGGCCCAGGTGGAGCATCTGGTGCAGCCCGGGCAGATCGACCCGGACCACATCATCACCGCGGGCGTCTACGTGAAGCGCATCGTGGCGCTGCCCAGCGATTACGAAAAGCGAATCGAGAACCGCACCGTCCGCCCCCGCGCTGCCGCCGCTGGCGCCGGCAGCGACGCCACCGCCTGATCCGGCAAAAGGAGAAGACATATGCCCTGGACCCGTGACCAGATGGCCGCCCGCGCGGCCCGCGAATTGGAAGACGGCTTCTACGTCAATCTCGGCATCGGCATCCCGACGCTGGTGGCGAACCACATCCCGGCCGGCATCTCCGTGCAGCTGCAAAGCGAGAACGGCATGCTCGGCATCGGCCCCTTCCCCGAGGAAGGCACCGAGGATCCGGACATCATCAATGCCGGCAAGCAGACCGTCTCCATGCTGCCCACCACCAGCATCTTCAGCAGCGCCGACAGCTTCGCGATGATCCGCGGCGGCCATATCGACCTCTCGATCCTCGGCGCGCTGCAGGTGGCCCAGAATGGCGACCTGGCGAATTGGATGATCCCCGGCAAGATGGTGAAGGGCATGGGCGGCGCCATGGACCTGGTCGCCGGCGTGAAGCGCGTCATCGTGCTGATGGAGCACACGGCGGGCGGCAAGCCGAAGCTCTTGAAGTCCTGCGAGCTGCCGCTGACCGGCCAGCGCGTGGTGGACATGGTGGTGACGGAACTCGCCGTCTTCACCATTGATCGCCGCGGCGATGCCGGCATGCGCCTCGTCGAGCTGGCGCCCGAAGTGACGCTGGAGGAATTGCGCGCCAAGACGGCGGCGGAGTTCCACGCCAACTGAGTGATGGCCTGGCTGCGCCGCTACTGGCTGGAGCTGACCCTGGCAACGCTGCTGGCGTTGCCCTGGCTCTCGCTCTTCGGCCTGGGCTTTCTCTGGCTCTGGCAGAATGGGCGCGTGCTGGAATGGGCGCTGGTGGCGGCCGCACTCGGCATTCTGGGCGTGCCGCTGCGCATCCTGGTGCGCCGCCGGGCCGAGCGGCGCGTGGCCGAGATGCGCGCCGCCGACAGCTTCCCCGAGGAAGGCTGGAACACCGAGGAGAATGAGGCCTGGGCGAAGGTCCTGGCCTTCGCCACCCGGACCGAGCCGCTGGAATTCGACGACCGCGCCCGCGCCGAGGCCCTGGCCTGGGAGGTGGTGGAGCTGGTCGCCCGCCATTTCCACCCGACCCAGGCCGACCCCATGGCCCGCGTCACCCTGCCCGAGGCCCTGCTGCTGACCGAGCAGGTGGCCGGCCGCCTGCGCCGCTGGGTGGTGCAATGGCCGGGGGCTTCGCGGATTCGCATCAGCGATGCGCTCTGGCTGCAGCGCATGGTGGACCGCTACGGGGCCGGGGCGCGCACCGTCTATACCATCGGCGAGACGATCTATCGGCTGGGCCGCCTGATCAACCCGCTCCAGGCCGCGGCGCAGGAGGCGGCGCGCTATGCCGCCGGCACCACCGGCAGCTTTCTGAGCGAAAACATGCGCCGCAAGGCGACGACGCAGCTGATCCAGGAGACCGGGCGGGCGGCGATCGATCTCTATTCCGGCCGGCTGCGCCTTTCCTCCACCGAACTCGCCGCCCTGGCCCGCGCCGATGCCGCCGCCGCCGAGCCCGAGGCGCCGCTGCGCCTGCTGCTGGCCGGCCAGGCGGGGGCGGGCAAAAGCTCCCTGCTCAATGCGCTGGCCGGCACCCCGCGCGCCAAGCCGGGCCAGCGCAGCACCCAGGAGCATCGCGTGGAGTCGCCGGGCCGGCCCGCGCTGAACATCGTGGACATGCCCTCCCTCACCACCCCCGCCGCCTTCCTGCGGGAGGCGACTCGGGCCGACATGATCCTTTATGTCGCCGCGGCCGATGCCACGAACCGCGCCCCGGACGAGGCGGCGCTGGAGGCGCTGCGACTCTGGGCCGGGCAAAAGACCAAGCTGCGGCCCCCGCCCCTCCTGCTGGCCATGACCCGGGGTGACCTGGCGCCGGCGACCAGGCCCGCCGCCTTGGCGCAGGATCTGGCCCTGCCGGAGGAATCGGTGATCCCCGTGGTGCTGCCCCGGGGCGATCTGGAACCGCTCTGGCGGGCCATCCTGGACGCGCGGGAGGCCGCCCGTCTCTCCCGCCACGAGCGCCTTCTGGAGGAGGCCGCCACCCCCACCCTGGCGGCCGAGGCGGGCCAGGCGCTGCGGGGCGGCTGGGGCGTGTTGCGGAGCCTGCTGCGCCGCGCGGAGCGCCCCGGAAAATAAGGCTTGCCGCCGATGGTGATTCCCTCGGCCGCTTGGTTGCGGTGCGGAAAAGCCTGTGGTAGTGCGCCCTCGCCTTGCCAGGATGCCCTTGGCGGCTAACCCCAGGAACAGGACCGGGACCCCAGGTGGCTGCCGAAACCATTTCCTCAAACGCGCATCATGTGGGTGGCGTTGCCGAGCGTTACGCATTGGCGCTGCTCAGCATCGCCGATGATGCCCGCCCGACCGATCCCGGCGCGCTCGACCGCATCGCCGCCGACCTCGAGGGGCTTTTCTCGGTGTATGTGAACGATGCCGAGTTCCGCGCCTTCCTCGCCGACCCGCGCCGTGGCGCGGCCGAGCAGCAGAAGGCCATCTTCGCCATCATCGAGAATTCCGGCATCGGTGACGAAGTCCGCAAGCTGATGGGCGTGCTCATCGCCAATCGCCGCCTCAGCCAATTCCCGGCCGTGGCCGCCGCCTTCGGCGCCAAGCTCGCCGAGCGCCGGGGCCAGCAGGTGGCCCAGGTCACCACCGCATTCCCGCTGACCGACACGCAGCGCGCGCAGATCACCGCGCGGCTGACGGAAGGCGGCTTCTCCGGCGTCAAGCTCTCGGAGAGCGTGGATCGCAGCATCCTGGGCGGGCTCATCGTCCGCATCGGATCGCGCCTCTACGACAACAGCCTGAAATCGAAACTGCAGCGTTTGCAATATGCCATGAAGGGAGCCGCCTGAGATGGAAATCCGTCCGGCCGAAATTTCCGAGATCCTGAAGCAGCAGATCGCGAGCTTCGACGCTTCCGCCAATGTGGCCGAGGTCGGCACCGTGCTGACCGTGGGTGACGGCATTGCCCGCGTCTATGGCCTGCAGAACGTGATGGCTGGCGAGCTGGTGGATTTCCCCGCCTCCGGCGTGAAGGGCATGGC
>JAIYDS010000194.1 GCA_027487385.1 Acetobacteraceae bacterium
AAGCGCATGCGGCAATTCGGCAAGGTCGAAATCCCGCAGAGCGCCTTCATCGCCGCCCTCAAGATGGATGCGTAAATCATGGCCGAACATCGCGGCTGCGTCTTCACCGTCGGCCCCCTCAAGGGCCGCAACAATTGGCGCTGGACGACCTATGATGGCGCCACCACGGCGGCCAAGCCCGTGAATACGGGGGATGTGATGGGGCAGCATGAACGGGTGGCCAAGCAGGAGGCCATGGCCGCGATTGATGAGTGGCGAAAGAAGAATCGGGAGTGAGGGATTGAGGGGCGCTGCCCCTCAAACTCCCCGGCAGGAAACTTAGTTTCCTGCACCTTCAGACCATAATTGTTGTTGATATATTTCCCCGAGCCTAAAGCACAGCATCGGAATCATGCGTTTAAACAATGCACGATGAATTCAGAAATGGTCTTCCAGATCACCTTAAGGTGTTCAGGTGATGCACTAAAGTTTGATGAATGGACGTATCTGTTTAGTGTATCTACAGAAATCAATTCTTCTGACTGTTTCAGTTTTATGAGTTCGAGTTGATATTTCTTAATTATTTTTTCTTTTGAGTGAAGATCGGTTGCGATTCTCTCTATCTTGAGAGAAAGTGCATCCTTTTCCTTAATTCCACTAAGGGATACCCTACGAATATAATTGTCTGCTGAAATTTCCAAAAGAACGCGCATTAAAACCGCCGCAGCATTTGGAGTCGCAGCCACCTCGATTTGATGCTGCAACTCGTCCCATATCGCGTTTTGGCGATGTAGATGACCCTCCCAACGAATTCCGTAATCGACATTCGGAATTAAATGGGGTGAGACGGAAGAGGGTGGGCCAGCAGGTCTCAGCTGTGGCTTAGTAGGCGGAGGGGGATGCTTGACATCCAACTTCCGAGCTGCCTTCGGTAGCACATCCTCTGCTTCAAGCTGGTCAATATACCTCAACTTGGCGTCGGCATCCCAAATATCATCGAGCGTAACTTTCCGAAGAGCCAGATCGGTTGCGACACGCTGCAGCGCAGCTATCGTTTGCTGTTCGTCACGAACTATTTCCAGTTTACCCTTCCGTACAGAAATTCCCAAACGGTTTCGCAATGCTTCGGCCGATAACAAACGATTAAGATTCGATCGAGGAATCTTCCGAGCTGGTGTCATTTCATGCTCATTGAGAATCCTTTCGATTTCATCCGCTACGTTTATTCCACTGCCCTTTCCTGTCCGGCTAACGAAATTTGCCTTCATCCGGTCAGTCCAAGTACTTTGACCGATACCGCCCTTTACGCCGGTGTGCCGACGGAAAAGTAGATCATCGATCCGATCTCGATCTGTTTCAACACGACATTCTATCTTTTCAGGAAAGATCCCTACCCAGTTGGCACGACATTCAGCGAAAAATTTCTGCAACTCAATTGTAGGTGCTCGACTAGGCTTTTCGATTAGTTTCAAGCAGGTAGTGCGCCTATTTCCATCCGCTACGATGTATTTGTCACCGGATGGGAAAACGAGGGGTGGCTCGAAAACTTGTCCCATTTGGACAAGGTCTTTGGCTAGGTTGCGCATATGTTGCTCTTGCAGAGCAAAAAGATGGGCTATTGCAGCGGTTTCATTCTCCAATTGACCGTGTCGGTCGTTTGCTGGATTCACGATCAATGAGGATAAGAACAGCTTCCGATACACGGGGGCTCTCCGACGAAAAAAACGTAAAGCACTTAACTTGAAATTGAGTCAAGAAAATATATTTTTCGAATTATATAGCTTTACACTATTCTTGGCGACGATTCGAAGTGCCTCGGCTCAGGAGCTTTAGGAGAAACTGACCTAAGTGGCCGAAGCCGTCCGCGGGAGCGAGCATCTGCCGTGCGGGCGTTAGAATCCGCTCCAAAGTCTTGGGGTGAAGGGGGCCGTGCCCCCTTCCGGGGTCCAGGGGCAGCGCCCCTGGAATCCTCACCCGCCAGCGAGCCCCGCCAGTTCCCCGACGGTGACAGGCTTGGTCGGAAACCTGGTCCGCAGCGGCTCCAGCGCCCCAGGCGCCACACCCCGCGCCTCCGCCATCAGTGCATGCACGGCGGGCCCGCAGACCCGCCCCTGGCAGGCCCCCATGCCCGCGCGGAGAAACGCCTTCACCTGGTTCGGCCCCTGCGCCCCCAGCGCCACTGCGGCGCGCACCCGCCCGGCGGTGATTTCCTCGCAGCGGCACACCAGCGTGTCATCCGCCACGCGGGCCATGGGCAGGGGAGGATAGAGCGCGTCCAGCAGCGCGCGTGGCGCCAGCTCGGCCGCGCGGCGGTGCAGCAGCGGGCCGGCCAGGGCGTCGCGCTGCTCCGGCGTCAGATGGCCGAGCCAGCGCGCCGCCTCCAGCGCCGCGATCCGGCCCGAGAGCGCCGCCGCGCGCGCCCCGCCAATGCCGCCGCCATCGCCGGCCACCAGCAGCCCGTCCAGGGTCGTGTTGCCCCAGGCGTCGAGAACCGGGCGGAAGCAGGCCTGGGTGTGGTCCCACAGATGGGCGCAGCCCGGCAGGGCGCGCGTCACCTGGGTGTTGGGCACCACGCCATCATGCAGCAGCAGGAGATCGGCCGGGAAAACCTTGCCATCCAGGGAAATTCCCGTGAGCCGCCCCTCGCCCAGCGCCGCCACCTCCCGCGCATGGAGCACGGGAATGCCGGCGCGGCGGATGCGCCACATCCAGCTCGCCCCCTTGGCCAGATAGCCGGGCGCGCGCAGCGCCATGGGCAAGTGCGGCAGCGCCCGCCAGGGGATGCCCGGCGCCGAGAGATCCACGATGCCCGCCGGCCGCACGCCCTTGTTCAGCAGCTGCGCGGCATAGAGCCAGAGCAGGGGCCCCTGCCCCGCCAGCCAGGTCTTCCCCTCGGGCAGCAGCCCGGCCGTCTTCATCAGGATTTGCGCGGCGCCCACGCCCATCACGCCGGGCAGCGTCCAGCCGGGGATGGGCATGGGCCGCTCGGTGGCGCCGGGCGCCAGCAGCAGCACGGAGGCGAGCGCCTGCCGCGCCTGCCCGCCCTCGGACCAGCTGACCACCCCATCCTCCTGGATGGCCCAGAGCGTGGCGCCGAAGCGGCATTCGGCGCCGCTGGCGGCGGCGGCCTCGATCAGCGCCAGCCCCTCGGCCGCCTGGTCGGCGCCGGGGGCGCCGGGTTCCGGGCGGTAGAAGCCGCCCACGGCGCGGTGCACCTGGCCGCCGGGCGCGGCGTTCTCGTCCAGCAACAGGGTCTCGATGCCCTGGGCCCGCGCCTCGATGGCGGCGGCGAGGCCGGCCGGGCCCGCGCCCAGGATGAGGAGCGGAACCTCCCTCACGCGCCCGAATCCCGCACAAGTGTATCCCGGGCGCCCGCCTGGATGCGGGCCGAGAGGCCGGGCGTCACCGGGACAAGGCAGGCCTGGGTATTGGCCACGCCCTCCACCTCCACCAGGCAGTCAAAGCAGGCGCCCATCAGGCAAAGCGGGCCGCGCGGGCTGCCCGTGACGGCCGTGTCGCGGAAATGGGTGATGCCGGCGGCGAGCAGGGCGGCCGCGAGGCTTTCACCCTCACGCGCGGGAATCGGGGCGCCGTTCCAGGTGATTTCGCAATCGGTCGGAGCGGTGCGGCGAAACATCCAGCTACCAGCGCCGCGCGGGGCCGCAATCCAGATGGACGAAGCCGTCGCGCCGATAAAGGCCGACGCCGCCCGTCTGCATATCGGCCGCGACGCGCGCGATGCCCAGCGCATTGCGCCCCGGGAGGCGGGAGTCGCAGGCCATGCCCGACATGTGCAGCGAAGCGCGGCTGACGCGGCGCGATTGCCGGGCGCGGGCCGCATTGGTCTCGGGCGCGCGATAGCCGCTGATGACCTCCCAGGTGTCGTTCGAATCCAGCGCGCGCTGCACCGTCACCAGCACGTCGAAGAGGCGCGGGTCCATGGGTGTCGCCTCATCCATGCCCGGGTCGCGCAGGACGAGGTCCAGCCGTTGCAGCGCCTCGCGGTCATAGCGGCCATCGCGCCAATAGACGCCCTGGAAGCTCTCACCGGTCTGGGCGCGGCGGATGGAGATGGCGCGGGTGCCGGTATTGCCCAGGCGCTGGGCGACGGCCTCCTCCGGCAAGGCGGCGAAGCCGAGGCCCAGGGCGGCGCCCAGCAGGCCGCGACGGCCAAAGGGCGCCTGGCCGGGCGGCGCATCATTCGGGCAATCCAGGGCCGGCTCCCCGGCACAGGCCGGGCAGGCATGCTGAAACAGGCGCATGGCTCAGCCCTGCGCCGCCGCCATGGGAATGCCCTGCGTGCGGGTGCGCGCTTCCATGGCGCGGAAATAGGCCTCATCCAGGCCGTAGATATCCTGTCGGACGCGCAATTCGCTGCCCTCCACGGTGACGGTCGAATAGAACAGCCGCACCGGAACCTGCCGGCGCAGCGCAATGGCGGAAGTGTTGCGCGTGGCGAGGATGCGGTCCACCCGCTCGCGGTCCCAGCCCTGCATGCCGTCCAGCATGACCATGAGGAAATCCATCGGCCGCTCCAGCCGGATGCAGCCGGAGGATTGGGCGCGGTCCGCCCGGCGGAAATAATGCCGGTCGGGCGTGTCATGCATGAAGATGTCGTCGTTGTTCGGCATGATGAATTTCAGCCGGCCCAACGCGTTCAGATCCCCCGCATCCTGGCGGATCACATAGGGGAAGCGGTCGGGGTTGATGGCGCGCCAATCCACCGTGGTGGGGTCGATCTCGACCATCTGGCCATCCACCCGGCCGAAGATGCGGAAGCCGCGCTGCTGCAGCGCGGTCGGGTCGCGGCGCAGGCGGGGCAGCAGATCCTCCCGCGCATTGCGCTGCGGCACGCCCCAGGGCGGGTTGAACTGCACCGAGGTGAGGCGCGTGGTGATCATCGGCGTGGCGCGCGAGGGGCGGCCCACCACCACGGCCATCTCGATGACCGTCCGCCCTTCCTCGACCATCCGCAGGCGATAATCGGGGATGTTCACATCCACCCGCCGCTCGCCCGAGAGCGCGGGCTGGGCGCGCCGCATGTCCATCGCCACACGAAGCTGGTTCACATTGGCCTGCGGCGAGCGGTTCAGCGCGGCCTGGGTGGCCATGCCGATGCGGGCATCGGGCTCGGTCCCCACCGCGGTCTGGAAGCGGCGGACGGCGGCCTGCAGCCGCTCATCATAGGTGCCGCCGCTGCCGGGATTGGCCGCCAGCACCGGGTCGGTCAGCACAAGGCGGGCGCGGAGCGCGGCCACGCGGCTCTCGTCAAAGGCGCCGGGTTCCAGCGTGCGGCCGCCCACGGGGAAGCCGGGCCAGGCGCCGGTGGCGCGGCTGCGGGCAGCGGCGAGCGCGGGCTTGAGCACGGCCATGTCGGGCGGGGTCATCGCCGCGCGCTCGATCACCTCGGCCGGCTCGGCCGATTCGGCGATGCGCTGCATCCAGAGGTTCAGCGTCGCCGTCGTGTTCTCGCGGCGCAGATCCACCCGCCCGGGCAGGCTGGCGACGCGGCCCTGGACGAGGTCCGTCAGGGCGCCGGCCGCGGCACGGGCGATGGCGGCCGGATCTTCCTGGTTGCCGGGATTCAGCTCATACCAGCGCGGGTCGAGCCCATCCTCCTCCAGCCGCATGAGGCGGGCCGAGAGTCGGCGCATCGCCTCGGGCGAGGCGACCATGGTGCGGGCATTGGCCGCACCGGTCTGGGCGTTTGCGGTGCCGGACGCGACGGCGAGCGCCGACAAGCCGGCCAGGAAATCTCTGCGGTCCATTCGCGTCCCTTACACGGAACGCCAAGTGAACGCAAAGTCACTGTTGCGAAAAACGCCGCGCCGAAAACAGCTCCATCCCCGGCTCCAGCGCGCCGCGCGCCACCATGGGGGCGAAGAGCCGCGCATGGGCGGCGGCGAGTGTCACGCCCGAATGGCAATTGGCGGTGAAGGCGCCTGGGAAGCTCTCGCTTTCGTCGTAGATCGGAAGGCCATCGGGGGCCATGACGCGCAGCGCCGACCAGGCGCGGATGATGTTCAGACGCGCGATCCAGGGGAAGGACCAGGCGGCCCGCTGGGCGATCATCGCCATCACATCCTGTGTCTGGTGCAGGTCGAACCCCACCTCCTCCTGGCTGTCGCCGAGCAGGAGGGTGCCGTCATCCGTCTGGCGGACGGAGGTGGTGGGCATGGGCAGCACCTCCCGCGTGCGCTCGGTCACCAGCACCTGGCCGCGCTGCGGGCGCACCGGCGCCGAGAGGCCGAAGACCGGCGCGAGCTTGGCATTGCCGAGCCCCGCCGCCAGCACGATGCGGGGCGCCGCGAAATCGCCGGCCGGCGTGCTGACGCGGAAATCATGCGGCGCGGCGCTGGCGGTGGTGACGCCCGCCTCGGGCACATAGCGCCCGCCCGCCGCCTGGAAGCCGCGATGCAGCGCATGCAGCAGGTTCAGCGGGTTGGCATGCCCGTCATAGGGCGTCCAGGAGGCGCCGACCACGCGCTCGCCGAGGCCAGGCAGCATGTCCCGCACCTCCTTCGCATCCAGCATCCGGTAGTCGTAGCCATGATTGCCGGCCTCGGCCTTCATGCGGGCCATGCGGTCGGCGCGGTCCGCGAATTCCTGCTCGCTCAGGCAGAGATGCACGCCGCCCGGTTGCTGCAAGCCGCAATCCATCCCGGTGCCGGCCGCGAGTTCCCCGGCGAGGCCGCCCCAGGCCTCGGCCGAGGCGCGGGTCCAGCGCTGGTAATGCGGCGCGCCGAGGCCCTTGGACTGCACCCAGACCAGGCCGAAATTCCCGCGGCTGGCGCGGAAAGCGAGGTCCCCCTCATCGAGCAGGACGGTCTTCAGCCCCTCGCGCTGCAAACCCCAGGCGATGGCCGAACCCACCAGCCCGCCGCCGACCACGATCGCATCCCACGCCATGCCGCCCGCCTTTCGCCAACCGGTTGATGGAGCACGGCGCGGCGCCACGCGGCAAGTCCCGATTGACGGCCTAGGGCTTCCCGCGAGAGGCTTGTGCATGGCCCCGCTCGACCTCCCCTCCCCCCGCAACTCCGACCTGGAAAGCGCGCTCGCCGAAGCCCGCGCCAGCTATGCTGCGGCCCGGCCGGAAAGTGCTGCCATCCACGCCGCCGCGCGCCAGGTGATGCCGGGCGGCAACACGCGCACCGTGCTCTTCTGGTCGCCCTTCCCGATCAGCATGGCGCGCGGCGAAGGCGCGCGGCTCTGGGACGCCGATGGCCGCGAATACACCGACATGCTGGGCGAATACACGGCGGGCCTGTTTGGCCATAGCGAGAAGCGCATCCTGGATGCCGCCAAGGCCGCCATGGACAATGGCATCAACCTCGCCGGCGCCGGGGCGAAGGAGGTGCGCTTCGCGGAACTCGTCTGCGCCCGCTTCCCCTCGATCGACCGCGTGCGCTTCACCAATAGCGGCACGGAGGCGAATATCATGGCGCTCTCCGCCGCCCGCGCCTTCACCGGCCGCGCCGAGATCCTGGTGGCCAAGGGCGGCTATCACGGCGGCGTCATGACCTTCGCCTATGGCCAGAGCTCGGTGAACCTGCCGGTGCCGACGCGCTTCTTCACCTATAACGACATCGAAGGCACCGTCGCCGCCATCCGCGAGGCGGGCGACAAGCTGGCCGCCGTGCTGCTGGAGCCGATGCTGGGCTCGGGCGGCTGCATTCCTGCTACGCGGGAATTCCTGATGGCCCTGCGCGAGGCCTGCACCGAGACCGGCGCCGTGCTGATCTTCGACGAGGTGATGACCAGCCGCCACGCCGAGGGCGGCTTGCAGCAGCGCCATGGCGTGACGCCGGACATGACGACGCTCGGCAAATACATCGCCGGCGGCATGAATATCGGCGCCTTTGGCGGCCGCGCCGAGATCATGGACGTGTTCGACGCGCATCGCCCCGGCGCGCTGCCCCATGCGGGCACCTTCAACAACAATGTCTGGTCGATGGCCGCCGGCTGCGTGGCGCTGGGCGAGCTGTTCACCGGGCCGGTGGTGGAAGCCTTGTTCCAGCGCGGCGAATCGCTGCGCGCCCGGCTGAACGCCGCCTGCGCCGAGGCCGGCGTGGAGATGCAGTTCACCGGCGCGGGCAGCATGATGGCGGCGCATTTCCGCCGCCAGCCGATCAGCACACCCTACGCCGCCACCCCGGAAGAGGAGCAGCGGCGGGAATTGTTCTTCCTGGATATGCTGGAGGCGGGTTTCTACCTGGCCCGGCGCGGGATGGTGGCCCTCAGCCTGCCGCTCGCCCCCTTCGACCTGGAGCGGTTCGTGACCGCTTTCCAGGACTTCCTGCAGGCGCGCGGCCCCCTGCTGCGCGCGGGGTGACCGCCCTCAGGCGATCAGATAGCCGACGAGGATGATGAAGCCGACCAGCAGGCTCATGGCCCGCAAAACGGCCCAGATCTCGCCCTTGACCGGGCCTTCCTCTTCCTTGGAACTGCGGATCACATTGATCGGCGGTCGCTGCGGAATCGCCCCCCCCGTGGGGGCCTCTTGTTCGGTCACCATCCTGAATAACCCCTTTCCCAGAAGATCTGGCCCTCCAGCGGCTCATGGCGGCAGCTGTTTTGGCCAAACCTTCTCCCATTGGAGGGACAGGCTACTGCAAGGGGTCGGCCAGAAAAAGCGACCAATGGATGAGTGACGAGAAAAACATGCATACTCCAGGTTGTATCGGAGTTGTCATGAACCGGCTGGTGCTACGAAGCTCACAATCTCCGTCCCTTCCTCGATGCTCTCGCCCTCGGCACAGCCCAGATGGGCGATCACGCCGTCACGCGGGGCGGTGATCTTGATCTCGGTCTTCATGGCTTCCAGCACGGCCAGGAGCTGACCCTTGGCCACCGCCTCGCCCGGCGCGACCAGCAGGCGCACCACGCGGCCGGGGATGGGCGCGGAAAGCCGGCTTTCGCCCGCCGCGTCATCGCTGGCGGGTGCCAGGGGGTCGCGGCGGTGGAGGCGCCAGGCCTCCCCCGCCATGTGGATGGTGCAGCCATCGCTCTCCGGGATCCAGGCGAAGGCCTCGGAGGCATCGCCCTCCAGCAGGGCCAGGTGATCGCCCTTGCCGCCGATGGCGATATCGCGCGGCGCCGCCCCGTCCAGGCTGACCCGGAAGCCGCCGGCGTGCCAGGCCAGGGTGACCCGCCGGGTGGCGACGCCGTCATCCCAGAGATGGACCGTCTCGGCGGTACCTTGCAGCCGCCAGCCAGTGGTGGCGGCCCAGGGCGAGCCGGCCCGATTGGCCCGGGCCTTCGCCATTTCGCCCGCGGCGGCGGCGATCAGCACGCGCTCCGGCGCGGCCTCGGGCGGGGCCAGCAGCAGCGCCGCGTGGCGCGCGATGAAACCCGTGTCCAGCTCCGCCGCGCGCAGGGCCGGATGCCGGACGAGGCGGCGCAGGAAGCGGGCATTGTTGCCGATGCCCTCGATTTCGAGCTGCGCCAGGCCTTGTGAAAGCCGGGTCAGCGCGCCGGCGCGATCCGGCCCCCAGGCGATGAGCTTGGCCAGCATGGGGTCATAAAAGGCGGTGACGGCATCGCCGCCCTCGAACCCCGTGTCGAAGCGCAGATCATCGCGGGGCCCGGCCAGCCGGAGCTTGCGCAAGGGGCCGGTGGCGGGGCGGAAATCCTGCTCCGGCTCCTCGGCATAAAGCCGCACCTCCACCGCATGCCCCTCCGCCACGGGCGGCCAGGAGGCGGGCAGCGCCTCGCCCGCGGCGACGCGAAGCTGCCATTCCACGAGGTCGAGCCCGGTGACCATTTCCGTCACCGGATGCTCCACCTGGAGGCGGGTGTTCATCTCCAGGAAATAGGCGTGCTCGCCCTCCACCACGAATTCCACCGTGCCGGCATTGGTGTAGCCGACGGCGCGCGCGGCGTTCTCGGCCGCTTCGTGCAGGCTGGCACGCAGGGCATCGGAGAGGTCGGGCGCCGGCGCCTCCTCCAGCACCTTCTGGTGGCGGCGCTGGACCGAGCAGTCGCGCGTGTGCAGGTGGGTGACGCGGCCATGCGCATCACCGAAGACCTGCACCTCCACATGGCGCGGGCGCTGCAGGTATTTCTCGATCAGCACGCGGTCATCGCCGAAGGCCGCCTTGGCCTCGCGCCGCGCGCCGGCCAGTTCGGCGGCGAAGTCTTCCGCCTTGTAGACGGGGCGCATGCCCTTGCCGCCGCCACCGGCACTCGCCTTGATCAGCACGGGGAAGCCGATGCGCTGGGCCTCGGCGGCCAGCAGCGATTCCTCCTGCGCCTCGCCGTGATAGCCGGGCACGGTGGGCACGCCGGCGGCCACCATCAGGCGCTTGCTCTCGGCCTTGCTGCCCATGGCGCGGATGGCCGAGGCGGGCGGGCCGATGAAGGCGATGCCGGCGGCGGCGCAGGCTTCGGCGAAATCCGCATTCTCGGAGAGGAAGCCATAGCCCGGATGCACCGCCTGGGCGCCGCTGCGGCGCGCGACCTCCAGGATGGCGTCCCCGCGCAGATAGGATTGCGCGGCGGGTGCCGGGCCGATGGCATAGGCCTCATCGGCTTCGCGCACATGCAGCGCCTTCGCATCGGCCTCGCTGAAGACGGCGACGGTCGCGATGCCCATCCGCCGCGCGGTGCGGATGATGCGGGCGGCGATTTCGCCGCGATTGGCGATGAGGATCTTGCTGAACATGACCATCACATCCGGAACAGGCCGAATTTGGTGGGCCCGATGGGCGCGTGCAGCGCCGCGTTGAAGGCGAGGCCCAGCACGTCGCGCGTCATGGCCGGCGGGATGATGCCGTCATCCCAGAGGCGGGCCGTGGCGTAGTAGGGGTCCCCTTCCCGCTCGTATTTCTCGCGGATGGGCGCCTTGAAGGCGTCTTCCTCCTCGGAGCTCCAGGACTTGCCGGCGGCTTCCAGATTGTCGCGGCGGAGGGTGGCGAGCACGCTGGCCGCCTGCTCGCCACCCATCACGGAGATGCGCGCATTGGGCCAGGCGAAGAGGAAACGCGGGCTGTAGGCGCGGCCGCACATGCCGTAATTGCCCGCGCCGAAGCTGCCGCCGATGATGACGGTGATCTTCGGCACCGAAGCCGTGGCGACGGCGGTGACGAGCTTCGCGCCATCCTTGGCGATGCCGCCCGTCTCGTATTTGCGGCCGACCATGAAGCCCGAGATGTTCTGCAGAAACAGCAGCGGGATGTTCCGCTGGCAGCACAGCTCGATGAAATGCGCGCCCTTTTGCGCGCTCTCGCTGAAGAGGATGCCATTGTTCGCGATGATGCCGACCGGCATGCCCCAGATGCGGGCAAAGCCGGTGACCAGGGTGGTGCCATAGCGCGGCTTGAATTCATCCAGCGCGGAGGCGTCCACGATGCGGGCGATGACCTCGCGCACATCATAGGGCTGGCGGACATCGGCCGGGATGATGCCGTTCAGCTCGTCGGGCGAATGAAGCGGTGCGACCGGCGCATAAGGCGGCACGGGCGGCGCCTTGGCGTTGAGGTTGCCCACGATGCGGCGCACCAGGCCGAGCGCGTGCATGTCATCCACCGCCAGGTGATCCGCGACGCCCGAGAGGCGCGTGTGGACATCGCCACCGCCGAGATCCTCCGCACTCACCACCTCGCCCGTCGCGGCCTTCACCAAAGGCGGGCCGCCCAGGAAGATGGTGCCCTGGTTGCGGACGATCACCGCCTCGTCGCACATGGCCGGCACATAGGCGCCGCCCGCGGTGCAGCTGCCCATCACCGAGGCGATCTGCGGGATGCCGGCGGCGGACATATTCGCCTGGTTGAAGAAGATGCGCCCGAAATGCTCGCGGTCGGGGAAGAGCTCGTCCTGGTTCGGCAGGTTGGCGCCGCCGGAATCCACGAGGTAGAGGCAGGGCAGGTTGTTCTGTGCGGCGATCTCCTGCGCGCGGAGATGCTTCTTCACCGTCAGCGGATAGTAGCTGCCGCCCTTCACCGTCGCGTCATTCGCGACGATGACGCAGACGCGGCCCTGCACCGTGCCGATGCCGGTGATGATGCCGGCGCCGGGCACCTCATCGCCATACATGCCATGGGCGGCGAGCGGCGAAAGCTCCAGGAAGGGCGCGCCGGGGTCGAGCAGGCGCTCGACGCGCTGGCGGGGCAGCAGCTTGCCGCGGGCGGTGTGCTTTTCCCGCGCAGCGGGGGTGCCGCCCAGCGCCGCCTGGGCCGTGCGGGCGGCGAGCTGGTCGAGCAGCGCCTGCATGGCGGCGGCGTTGGCACGAAATTCGGGGCTGCGGGGGTTGATGCTGGTCATGTTGAGGGGCTCCGCCCCTCAAACTCCCCGGCAGGAAGCTCCGTTTCCTGCACCTTCGAACGAATGGGGGTGCAGGGGACGTGTCCCCTGCTAGGGGGTCCGGGGGGCAAAGCCCCCTGGGTCTCAAGCCGTCTCACGAAACAGCTCCCGCCCGATCAGCAGCCGCCGGATCTCACTCGTCCCCGCCCCGATCTCATAAAGCTTCGCGTCCCGCAGCAGCCGCCCCGTCGGGTAGTCGTTGATGTACCCATTGCCGCCCAGGATCTGGATGGCATCTAGCGCCGCCTTCGTCGCTTCCTCGGCCGCGAAGAGGATGGCGCCGGCCGCGTCCTTGCGCGTGGTCTTCCCCGCATCGCAGGCGCGCGCCACGGCATAGACATAGGCCCGCGCCGCGTTGAAGCGCGTGTACATGTCCGCGACCTTGCCCTGGATGAACTGGAACTCGCCGATCGGCTGGCCGAATTGCTTGCGCTCATGGATATAGGGCACCACCACATCCAGGCAGGCCTGCATGATGCCCAAGGGGCCGGCGGCCAGCACCGCGCGCTCGTAATCGAGGCCCGACATCAGCACGCGCACGCCGCCATTCACGGCGCCCAGCACATTTTCCTCCGGCACCTCGCAATCCTCGAAGACCAGCTCGCTGGTGGGCGAGCCGCGCATGCCGAGCTTGTCCAGCTTCTGCGCCGGCGTGAAACCCTTCATGCCGCGCTCGACGATGAAGGCGGTGATCCCCTTGGGGCCGGCCTCGGGGTCGGTCTTGGCATAGACGATCAGGGTTTCGGCGTAATGGGCGTTGGTGATCCACATCTTCGTGCCGTTCAGCACGTAGCGGTCGCCGCGCTTCTCCGCCCGCAGCTTCATGGAGACGACGTCCGAGCCCGCACCCGGCTCGCTCATGGCCAGCGCGCCCAGATGCTCGCCGCTGATGAGCTTGGGCAGGTATTTCGCCTTCTGTGCGGCATTGCCGTTGCGGGCCAGCTGGTTCACGCAGAGATTGGAATGCGCGCCATAGCTGAGGCCCACGCTGGCCGAAGCGCGGCTGACTTCCTCGACGGCGACGCAATGCGCCAGGTAGCCCATGCCGGCGCCGCCATGTTCCTCATCCACCGTGATCCCGTGCAGGCCCAGCGCCCCCATTTCGGGCCAGAGGTGGCGGGGGAATTCGTCGGTCTTGTCGATCTCGGCGGCCAGCGGCGCCACCCGGTCGGCGGCGAAGCCGCGGACGGAATCGCGCAGCGCGTCAATCTCTTCTCCGAGGCCGAAATCCAGCGTCGGAATCATCGTGTTGGGCAGCATGCCCGGCCTCCCTGCGGATGGTTCCCGCTTGGCCGGAAGCTAGGGGGAGCGCCGCCTCAAGGCAACGGTCAGGACTGGCGCCGCAGTTCCACCGCCAGGGGCGGATCATCCGTCGCCAGCACATCCACGCCCAGCGTCAGGGCGTGGTGAATCGTGTCGGCGTGGTTCGCGCCCCAGACCGAAAGCCGCAGCCCCGCCCCGCGCAGCGCGGCCAGCAGCGCCGCATGGGCGCCCTTCACGTGCACGCCCACCTCTGTCGCGCCCAGGGCCCGGCATTGGCGCACCAGTTGCTCGGGCGTCAGCCCGCGCAGCGTAGGTCCATCCACCAGCCAGACGATCTGCTCGAAGCCACCGAGGGAGGCGGCCTCGGCGACGCTCGGCTGCTCGAAGCTCATGAAAATGGTGCGATGGCGCAGGCCCATGCCGTCCAGCAGCCGGCCGCAGCGCGCGACCAGGCCGGGATAGGGCTGCTTCTGCGCATCGCCCTTGACCTCCAGCCGAAGGCGCTGGCCGGTGGGGCCGATCAGGGCCGCCACCTCGGAGAGATGCGGCAGGGTCTCGCCCCCCGTGCCCTTCACCCGCAGGCGCTGCAATTCGCCCCAGGGGTGTTCGACGACCGGGCCGCTCCCGTCGGTGGTGCGGTCCAGGGTGGCGTCATGGATGACGACAGGCTCGCCCTCGGCGCTGGCATGGACGTCGAACTCGATCTGCTCCGCCGGCCAGGCGAGGGCCTTGCGAAAGGCGAGCATGCTGTTTTCGGGCCAGAGGAAGGCCCCGCCGCGATGCGACGCGATCTCGGTCTTGAACATGCGCAAGCTGTTCCAAGCCTGCGCGCTTCCGTCAAGCTCAGCCCCAGAGACCGCCGGCCACGGCGTCGTTCATTTCGCTGATGAATTGCAGATCCGGCGGATCATTGTCGCATTCCCGCAGCACGGCATGGGCGAGGGAAGCGACCTGCGAGCGCAGGGGCGCGGGCAATTGATTGGCCGGGTCCATGACGAGGGCGAGCACGACATCCCAGAGCCGGCGATTATCCGCCCTGGCACGGGCGATGGCCGTGGCTTCCTGGCCCGACAGCGCCTCGCGGATGCTGCGATTGGCGCGGATGAAGACTTCGGCTTCCATCTGCCGGGGCGTGCGGCGCTGGCGATAGGCGGCGGCGGCGGGGCGGGCAGTGGTGGCGGCGTGCATGGAACCTCAGGACATGGGGAGCAGGGAAAGGCCGGGCGGCGTTTTGCCGGCCCGCGTGGCGCTGGAAATCAGCGGAAGAGCGAGAGCAGGGCCTGCGGCGCCTGGTTCGCGATGGAGAGCGACTGCGTGCC
>JAIYDS010000002.1 GCA_027487385.1 Acetobacteraceae bacterium
CAAAACACATAGCCAACAACAACGCACCATAAAGCACGCAGCGCCAACCACGCATCCCAATCCAGACAGCTTCAATCTACCATCTGCACAACAGATTTAATTGTGAAACAACTTGGCCGGACTTGCGTCCGGCCAATCGAACCACTTCGGTTTCCCTGGGTGGTGGGCGGGCTTCCTACCGGGTCACCCCGGAGCCGTCAAGCGGCTGGTTTCTCGGCCCGACCAGCGGGGCAGCACCCCGTTCGTCGTGGGGCGGTTTCTATGGGGGCTGCCCGATCCTGTAAACCCCAGTTTCATGTTACAGATGCATGGCAGCCATGATGAGCTATGCGGCAGCCTCAGAGCCCGTGCGGACCTCCAGCCCATCGAGCCCTTCCGTCACCTCCAGCGCATCGCCCGCCCTGACCGTCCCTTCCAGCAACATCCCCGCCAAACGGTCCTGCAGATTGCGCTGGATCACGCGCTTCAGCGGCCGCGCCCCATAGACCGGGTCATAGCCCGCTTCCGCCAGCCAATCCCGCGCCGCCTCATCCAGGCTGAGCGTGATCTTCCGGTCCTCCAGCAATTCCCGCAGGCGGCCGAGCTGGATCTCGACGATCCGCCCCATGTCCTCGCGCGCCAGGCGCCGGAACAGCACGACCTCATCCAGCCGGTTCAGGAATTCCGGGCGGAAACGCTCCCGCACCGCCCGCATCACCGCGGGCCTGGCCTGCTCCACCTCCGCCCCCTCCGGCAATTCCGAGATCGCCTGGGAGCCGAGGTTGCTGGTCAACACGATGATGCAGTTGCGGAAATCCACCGTCCGCCCCTGGCCATCGGTCAGCCGTCCGTCATCCAGGACCTGGAGCAGGATGTTGAAGACATCCTCATGCGCCTTCTCCACCTCGTCGAAGAGGATCACCTGGTAGGGCCGGCGCCGGATCGCCTCGGTCAGCGTACCGCCCTCCTCATAGCCGACATAGCCCGGCGGCGCGCCGATCAGCCGGGCCACGGCGTGCTTCTCCATGAACTCGCTCATGTCGATCCGAGTCATGGCGCGGTCATCGTCAAATAGAAACGAAGCAACGGCCTTGACCAGTTCCGTCTTGCCCACGCCGGTCGGCCCGAGGAAAAGGAAGCTTCCAATAGGCCGGTTCGGGTCCTGCAGGCCGGCCCGCGCCCGGCGCACCGCCTTGGAGACAGCCTCCAACGCCTCCTCCTGCCCGACGACCCGGCGGCGCAGCTCATCCTCCATGCGAAGCAGCTTGGCGCGCTCGCCCTCCAGCATCTTCTCGACCGGAATGCCGGTCCAGCGGCTGACGACCTGGGCGATACCCTCCTCGGTCACCGCCTCATTCACCAGCTTGGCGCCGGCACCGCCCGCCTCGGCGATCTGCTTTTCCAGCCCCGGGATGGTGGCGTAGCGCAGCTCGGCCGCCTTGTTCAGGTCGCCGCGGCGCTCGGCCAGCTCCTGTTCGGTGCGGGCCTGGTCCAGCTGCTCCTTGAGCTTCTGGCTTTCCACCACGGCGCCCTTCTCGGCCTCCCAGGTGGCGGTCATGGCGGCGCTCTTCTCGGCCAGCTCGGAAAGCTCGGCCTCCAGCTTCACCAGCCGCTCCTTGGATGCCGCGTCCTCCTCCCGCTTCAGCGCCTCGCGCTCGATCTTCAGCTGCAGCAGGCGGCGGTCCAGCTCGTCGAGTTCCTCCGGCTTGCTGTCCACTTCCATGCGCAAGCGCGAGGCCGCCTCATCCACCAGGTCGATCGCCTTGTCGGGCAGGAACCGGTCGGTGATGTAGCGGTTGCTGAGCGTGGCCGCGGCCACCAGGGCACCATCCGTGATGCGCACGCCGTGATGCAGCTCATACTTCTCGCGGATGCCGCGCAGGATGCTGACCGTGTCCGTCACACTCGGCTCGCCCACCATCACGGGCTGGAAACGACGTGCGAGCGCCGCATCCTTCTCGATATGCTTCCGGTATTCATCCAGCGTGGTGGCACCGATGCAATGCAATTCGCCGCGCGCCAGCGCCGGCTTCAGCAAATTGGACGCATCCATCGCGCCATCCGCCTTGCCGGCGCCGATCAGCGTGTGCAGCTCATCAATGAAGAGGATCACTTGGCCGGCCGCGTCTTCGACTTCCTTGAGCAGGCCCTTGAGCCGCTCCTCGAATTCCCCGCGATACTTGGCCCCCGCGACCATGGCGCCGAGATCCACCGACATGACGCGCTTTTTCTTCAGCGCCTCCGGCACGTCGCCCTTGGCGATGCGGATGGCCAACCCCTCCACGATGGCGGTCTTGCCCACGCCGGGCTCGCCGATCAGCACCGGGTTGTTCTTGGTGCGGCGGGCCAGAACCTGAATGGCGCGACGAATCTCCTCGTCCCGGCCGATCACGGGGTCGAGCTTGCCGGTGCGCGCGGCCTCGGTCAGGTCGCGGGCGTATTTCTTCAGTGCGTCGAAGCTTTCCTCGGCGGCGGGCGCATCCACCTTGCGGCCCTTGCGGAGCCGGGTGATGGCCTCTTCCAGCACCTCGGGCGTGGCGCGACCGGCCTTGAGGGCCCGCGATGCCGCACTTTCGGCGATGGCCAGGCCCAGCAGCATGCGGTCCTGTGCCACATAGGCATCGCCCGCCTTGGTCGCGGCCTGCTGCGCGGCATCCAGCGCGCGCACCAGTTCGGCGGTGAGTTGCGGCGCCTGGCCGCCGCCACCCTGCACGGCGGGAATCTTGCGCAATTCCGCCTCGATGGCGCCGCGCACGGCGTTGGTGTCGCCCCCCGCGGCGGCGATCAGGCCGGAGGCCGCGCCCTGCTCGTCATCCAGCAGCGCCTTGAGCAGATGCCCGGGCGTGAGCTGCTGGTGATATTCGCGAATGGCGATGGTCTGTGCGGCCTGGATGAATCCACGCGCGCGCTCGGTAAACTTCTCGATATCCATTTGGTCCCTCCTGGAGGCGACGGTGCCGGAGGTCCCCCCAATCGGGCAGAACCTCCTTGCCGATAGTGTGGTAACGCGCGAGCCTGGGATTCAAGGGCAATCGAGGGCTGAGCCATGCGTGTCGAACACATCTACCGTTACCCGGTGAAAGGTTTCTCGGCCGAGGCGCTGGAGGATGTCACCCTCACCCCGGGCGAATGCCTGCCGCATGACCGGATCTTCGCCCTGGCCCAGGCGGATTCGGGCTTTGATCCGGCCGCGCCGGTCTGGATGCGCAAGACCAATTTCGCCTGCCTCATGGCCAATGCCCGGCTCGCGAAGCTGCACACCGCCTATGACCCCAAGACCGGCGACTGGGCGATCCGCCCCAATGAGGGCCAGCCCCTGATCGCCAATATCCGCACCCCCGAGGGCCGGGCGGAGGTCGAGGATTACCTGACGCATTTCCTGGGCGAGGAAGCCCGCGGCCGACTCCGCTTCGTCGAGGCGCCGGGCTACAACTTCACCGACATCCCGCAGAAATCCATCTCCATCATCTCGCTCGCCAGCCTGCACGCGCTGGAGCGCGCGGCCGGCATGCGGCTCGACCCGATTCGCTTCCGCGCCAACATCTATGTCTCCGGCGGCAAGGAATGGGGGGATTTCGACCTGATGGGCCAGGAAATCCAGCTCGGCCAGGTGCGCCTCAAGGTCTGGAAGCGCATCGTCCGTTGCCCGGCGACCGAGGTGAATCCCGAAACGGCCGAGCGTGACGCCAAGCCGCCCCGCACCCTGCGCGAGCATTTCGGCCATGCCGATCTCGGCGTGCAGGCCGAGGTGCTGGAGGGCGGCAAGGTCGCCGTCGGCGATGCGCTGGAAGCACTCGGCCCGGCATAGCCCCGCTCAGCGGCAGAGTTGCTGCTGAACCCTGCGCCAGCGGAGCGGCCCCAGCGGTCGCAGTGCCGCACCTGCCAAGTCTTGATCCAGCAGCGCCAAAGAATTGGGGTCTGGGGCCTTTCGGCCCCAGCCGCCGGAGGCCCTTTTCTCTTCACCCCGGCGGATGCAATTCCGCCCGCGCGCGCGAAAAGCTGCGCCGCCCCCGCTTGAAGCCCATCAGCACCGGCGAAATGCCGCGCAGCGCCGAAACCGGATCCGGCGCATCCACCACCACCAGATCGGCCGGATTGCCCAGCGCGATGCCATATTGCTTCAAACGCAGCACCTTGGCCGAGTTGGCGGTGAACATGTCCCAGGTCTGCCGCAGCTCATCCGCATCCCCGCGCTGCACCACATTGGCGTAGAGGTTGGCCATGCGGATCAGCTGCGCGTCGCCAAAGGGCGTGAAGGGGTTCTGCACATTGTTGGTGGAGAGGTTGCACAGCGCGCCCTGCGCCATCAGCCGATGCGCATCCACCACGCCGCGCCGGATGTTGTGGTCCTGGTCGCGGCCCATCAGGAACAGGTCGGTGGCGGGAAGCACGGCCAGTGAGACGCCCGAATCGGCCATCATCCTGCCGATCCGGTCCTGATGCTCTGGCGTGGCGCTCGCGATCTTCGTCCCATGGCCGAAGGCCACGCGGCCGCCCCACCCGATGCGGTCGGTGATTTCGCAGACCAGCTTCAGATCCAGGTCATCGGGGTTGAAGCCGCTGTCCAGATGCATGTCCACATCCACATCGAACTCCTGGGCGAGCTCGAAGATGCGGCGAATCTGGCCATGGCGGTCGCGGTCGTAATTGGGTGCGGCGCCGATCACGGTGGCGCCGGTCTTCAGCGCCTCGACCATCAGCTCCTCGGTGCCCGGGCTGTCGAGCAGGCCCTCCTGCGGCATCACGCAGATTTCGAGGTCGATGGCCCATTTATAGGCCTCCACCAGCGATTTCACGCCCTGGAAGCCGCGCAGCCCGACCAACGGGTCCACCTCGGCATGGGTGCGCATGGTCATGGTGCCGTGGCTGATCGCCTTTTCGATGGTGGCGCGGGCGCGGGCATTCACATCCTCCACGGTGAATGTGTGCTTCACGGCGGAGACGCGCTCCATCGCCCGGTGCGGGTTGCGGCCGGGTGCGCAGCCGCAGCGGTCGATGATGCCGCTCTTGTCGAGATGGATATGCGTCTCGATGAAGCCGGGCGCGACCAGGCAGCCGCCCGCATCCACCACCTCGCCCGCAATGCCGCCGAGATCCGGGCCGATGGCGGTGATGACGCCCCCCGTGACGCCGATCTCGGTCAGCCCCTCGGCATCGGCCAGGCGCGCGCGGCGCAGCAGCAGATCGAATTCCATGCGGGCCACCTCCCTGTGATGGCACAAGGCTTGCGTAATTCCGGCATGCTGACCACCCACCCACAGGAGCTTCCGATGCCGAAACTCTCCCGCCGTGCCGCGCTCTTGGGCATCCCGCTCCTGGCCGCGCCCGCGATCGCCCAGCCTTCCTGGCCCGACCGGCCGATCCGCTGGGTGGTGAATTTCCCGCCCGGCGGTGCGGCCGATACCCTCTCGCGCATCCTGGCCCCGGTGGTGAGCGCCAGGCTAAGCCAGCCCGTGGTGGTGGAGAACCGGCCGGGGGCGGGCGGCGCGCTGGGGGCGGATATCCTCGCCAAGGCGCCAGGGGATCGCTTCCTGGTGATGATCTCCTCCGCCGCCTCGCATGGCATCGGGCCCGTGCTCTATCGCAACCCGCCCTATGACGCGCTGCGCGATTTCACACATGTCCGGCTGGTGGGGACCTTCCCCTCGGTGCTGGCGGTGAATCTCGATTTTCCCGCGCGCGACCTCGCGGAATACCTGGCCGTGGCGCGGCAGAGGCCGGTCAGCTACGGCTCGGGCGGCAATGGCACGCTGAACCATCTGATCGGGCAATTGCTGGCGCGCGCGGCGGGGGTGGACCTCACGCATGTGCCCTATCGCGGCTCGGCCCCTGCCCTCACCGACACGATCAGCGGGCAGATTCCCTCCATCATGGAGAGCATGCCCATCGCGCTGCCGCATCTGCGCGGCGGCCGGCTGCGGGCGCTGGCCACCAGCGAGGCGGTGCGCCCGCCCGCCCTGGCCGATGTGCCCACCTTCGCCGAACAGGGCTTCCCGCAGGTGACCTCGACCAATTGGTTCGGCTTCTCCGCGCCCGCCGGCCTGCCGCCCGAGATCATCGCCCGCTGGGACACGGAGATCGCGGCCGCGCTGGGCGATCCGGCGGTGATGGAGCGCTTCGCCGCCATCGGCGTGCGCCCCGGCGCCGAGGGCCCGGCCGGCTACACCGCGCTGATCACCAGCGAATTGGCGCGGTGGCGCGCCGTGATCGCGGCGGGGAACATCACCCCCGACTGAAGCTGCATGCCCGGTATCTTCGCGCCCTGACCCACCGGCGGGACAGAAAACGGAAAGGGGACTGGGGCCCCGGCCCCAGCCGCCGGAGGCCCCTTCTTCGTTCCCCGCTTGCGCCCAGGCGCAACCGGGCCAATCTTGCCCGCATGAGCACCATGGACCCCGCGATCATCAGCGCCTTCTGGCGCGTCCTGGCCGGCAGTGGCTGGCACGGCCTCACCTTGCGCGCCGTCGCCGCCGAGGCCGGCCTGCCTTTGGCCGAGTTGCGCCGCCAGGCGGCCAGCCCGCTGCACATCCTCGCCGCGCACCAGCGCGTCCTGGATGCCGCCGTGCTGGAGGGCACGGTGGATGACCTTGGCAGCACCCCGCGGGACCGGCTCTTCGATGTGCTGATGCGCCGCCTCGATGCGCTGCAGCCCGACCGCGCCGGCGTGATCCGCCTGATGCGGGATCTGCCGCGCAGCCCCTTGCTGGCCCTGTGGCTCGCGCCCCGCAATGCCGGCTCCATGGCCTGGATGCTGGAAGCGGCCGGGCTGGACGCCGCGGGACCTGGCGGCCTGCTGCGGGTGCAGGGGCTGGGCGCTGTCTGGCTCAGTGCGCTCCGCGCCTGGGAGAAGGATGAGAGCGAGGATCTCTCCGCCACCATGGCCGCGCTGGACCGTGCGCTGGACCAGGCCGACCGCGTCGCGCGCTGGTTCCGCATGGCGCCGGAGGAGGCCGCATCGGCCCCCGCGGCGGGGCCGGACATGGAACATTCTCCCGAAGGCGTTTGACCGGGTAACCCTCACCCGTCTAGGAAAGAAATGGTTGACGCCGGGGCTCGGCCTCCTGATCGCTGGGATCGGGATGGGCGCCGGCGCCCGGAGAACCCACCATGTCAAGCAATGGCTTCAGCCCCGACGAAATGATGCGCGCCTTCACCTCCATGAAGATGCCCGCCATGCCGGATTTCCAGGCCTTCGCCGATGCGCAGAAGCGCAATCTGGAAGCGCTGACCACCGCCAACAAGCTGGCCATGGAAGGTGCGCAGGCTGTCGGCCGCCGCAACATGGAAATCATGCAGCAGGTGATGAGCGAGATGACGCAGGCCGTGCAGAGCATGACCGCGCTGGAGGGCTCGCCCAACGCCAAGGCCGCGCAGCAGGCCGAGCTGATGAAGGCCGCCTATGAGCGCGCCGTCGCCAACATGCAGGAAATCGCCGAGCTGATCCAAAAGTCGAATGGCGAGGCGGTGAATGTGCTGAACCGCCGCTTCGCCGAGGCGCTGGAAGAAGTGAAGGGCATGGTCAAGGCCTGAGCCGGGAAGGCTCTCCGCCCCGGGGTCGCGATCCAGCCAGGCTGGTCGCTGCCCTGCGGGACGGACGGCCGGCGCCTTCTGGCGGGTGATGGCCCCGCGAAGCCCGGTCTCAATCCAGGAAGGCGCCTGTCGCGCGCACCACCTGCGCCCAGGCCTGCCGCTCGCGGCGGCCCAACGCGCCCAGCGCCTCCGGCGTCGAGGGTTCGGGCACAGCGCCCTGTTGCCGCAGCGTCTCGATGAAGGCGGGCGTCCGCATGGCCTCATGGGCAGCGGCGTTCAGCCGGGCGATGATCGGCGCGGGCGTCGCACTCGGCGCATAGAGCGCGAGCCAGAGACCGGCATCCAGCTCCCCGCCAAGTTCCAGCAGCGTCGGCACCTGGGGCAGCAGGGCGACGCGCTGCTTCGCCAGCACCGCCAGCGCCCGCACGCGCCCCGCCTGCGCCATCTGCGCCACGCCGCCTGCCGGCAGCACCGTGCAATCCACCTGCCCCGCCACCACCGCCTGCAAGGCTGGCGCGGCACCTGCGAAGGGCACGTGGAGCATCTCGATCCGGCGCGGCAGGATGATGCGCTGCATGGCGAGATGCGGCGTGGAGGCCACGCCCCAGGAGGAGAAGGAGATCGCCTCGGGCCGCGCCGCCGCCGCCGTCATCAACGCCTCGAAGCTCCCGATCGCGGGCTTGGACGGGCCGACCGCCATGGCGAAGGGGGCGTTGCAGATGAAGGTGATGGGCGCGAAATCCCGGTCGGGATCATAGGCCAGGTTGCGCATCGAAGTGGGCAGGATGGCCTGCGTGTCCACGATGCCCATCCAGAGCGTGTAGCCATCCGGGGCCGCCCGCGCGGCGAAGGTGGCACCGATGCTGGCCCCCGCGCCGGGCCGGTTCTCGACCACGACGGATTGGCCCAGCAATGCGCCCAAAGGCTGCGCCATGGCTCGGGCGACGATGTCGTTCAACCCGCCGGGCGGCCCGCCGATGACGATGCGCAGCGGGCGCTCAGGATAGGCCAGCGCCGGGGCGGCCAGGCCGGCTCCCGCCAGCGCGAGGAGGGTGCGACGACCTATGGACGACATGCGCGGCTCCGATCCGGATTTGTCCGGACCAGTTTGACAGCCGGCGCAGGGGCCGGTCAATCCTGCGTCTGTTCCACGCGCTTCAGCTTCGCCTCGACAACGGCGGCCAGCACGCCGGCCCCATAGGGGATGGCGGCATCGTTGAAATCGAAGCGGGGGTTATGGACCTCGGCGCTGTCGCCATTGCCGGTGACGATATAGGCGCCGGGGCACTTCTCCAGCATATAGGCGAAGTCCTCGCCGCCCATGACGGCGGGGAATTCGCGCTTCACCTGGCCTTCGCCCACCAGGGCGGCCGCCGCATCGCCAAGCGCCACCGCCTCCATCGCGTCATTCACCAGGGGCGTGGTGATCACCCGGAAATCCAGCACAGCCGAGCCGCCGAGCCCCGCAGCCACGCCCTCGCTGATGGCGCGCATGCGGTCCTCCACCAGCTTCATCATCGGGTTGCTGAAGGCGCGCACCGTGCCGCCGAGGCGCACCTCGTTCGGGATCACGTTGTAGGCGTTGCCGGCATCAAAGCGGGTGACGCTGAGCACGGCACGCTCCGCCGCAGGCACGTTGCGGGCGACGACGGATTGCAGCGCCTGCACGATGGCGGCCCCCATCACAACGGGGTCATTCGTGGTTTCCGGTCGCGCGCCATGGCCGCCCTTGCCGGTGACATGGATGTCGAAGAAGGCGACGCCCGCCATCATCGGGCCGGGGCGCAGGCCGTAATGGCCGAGCGGCAGGCCAGGCCGGTTGTGCAGGCCGAAGACGGCGTCGCAGGGGAAGCGTTCGAAGAGCCCATCCTCCAGCATGGCGAGCGCGCCGCCGGCCCCTTCCTCGCCCGGCTGGAAGATCAGATGGACGGTGCCGTCGAAGCGCTTGGTCGTCTGCAGGTATTTCGCGGCGGCGAGCAGCATGGTGGTGTGGCCGTCATGCCCGCAGGCATGCATCTTGCCGGGAATGGTGCTGGCATGGCCGAAATCATTGGCCTCGGTCATGGCCAGTGCGTCCATATCGGCGCGCAGGCCGATGCGCCCTTGGCCGTTCCCATGGCGGATCACGCCCACCACCCCGGTGACGCCGACGCCGCGATGCACCTCGATCCCCATCTCGGTCAGCTTCGCCGCCACCAGATCGGCGGTGCGGTGCTCTTCCAGGCCCAGCTCGGGATGGGCGTGAATGTCGCGGCGGATGGCGGTGAACTCATCCTGCCACAGGGCGATGGTCTCGGTGGGGGTGCTCATGCCGGCATTATTCCTCCGGCTTGGCCCCCTGCGCAATCGCCAGCGCCTCGCGCAGCACCGCCATGTCGCCGATGTGATTGGCCAGCAGCAGGATGAGCTTGGCATCCAGCTTGCGTGAGGCCTGAGGGTCCAGTTCCCGATGCGCTTCCATCAGCGCGGCGTAGAAGCCGTCGGGGTCGGTGATGCGCGGCTCGGTGCGGAGGTTCTTCATCGGCCGAGCGCCTTGTCGCGTGCGGCGAGGATCGGCCCTGGGGCGGTGGTGGTGAAGCGCGCGGCGATGTGCTGATCCGGGCGCAGCAGCACGCAATCGCCGGGGGAGAGCCCGTAGCGCGCGGCAACCAGGCCGGAATGATCCTCGAAGGTCCCGGAGCGCGGCGTGTCGGCGATGACCAGCGTGGTGATGCCCGCCAGCGGCACCGGCATCACCTCGCGCGCCAGCAGCGTGAAACCGCCATCTGCGCCGATATGGCGCAGCAGCCAGTCCCGTTGGCCGCCGCGCAGCACCGGCGCATCAGGGGCGGGCGTGCCGGGCGGCGCCACGCCGGGCGATTCATCCGGCCCGTTGAGCGGGCTGCCCGTGAGCGTGCTGGGGCGCGAGAGCCGGCCGGAATTCACCAGCGGCCGCGCCAGCGCCCAATCCTCGGCCAGTTCCAGCACCGCGTCGCGGAAGGCCCGCGCCGCCTCGTTCTTCGGCGTGATGAAATCCGTGCTGCGGGTGGAGTTCAGGATATTCTCGTCCGCCGCCGGAATCCGCTCGGCATCATAGCTGTCCAGCAGCGCGTCCGGCGCCTCGCCGCGCAGCACGGCGGCCAGCTTCCAGCAGAGGTTGTCCGCATCCTGCACGCCGCCATTGCCGCCGCGCGCGCCGAAAGGGCTGACCTGATGCGCCGCATCACCCAGGAAGAAGACGCGGCCGTGGCGGAAGCGCTCCATCCGCCGGCAGCGGAAGGTGTAGACGCTGACCCATTCGAGGTCGAAGGGCACATCCGGCCCCAGCATGTCGGTCACGCGCTTGCGCACCCGCTCAGGGTCTTTCTCCAATTCCGGATCGGCGTCCCAGCCCAGCTGGAAATCAATCCGCCACACATCGTCCGGCTGCTTGTGCAGCAGCACGGACTGGCCGGGATGGAAGGGCGGATCGAACCAGAACCAGCGCTCGGTCGGGAAGGGCGCGGTCATCAGCACATCGGCGATGAGGAAGCGGTCGCGGAAGACCTGGCCGGTGAAGCTGAGGCCGAGCGATTCGCGGATGAAGCTGCGCGCTCCATCGGCGGCCAGCAGCCAATCGGCATGCAGCGTGTAGGCCCCCCCCGGCGTTTCGACGGTGAGGCGCGCGCCATCCGGCCGGTTCTCGATCCCGGTGACGCGGGATTTCCAGCGGAGGTCCACCAGACCGGTGGCCTGGCAGGCCTCCACCAGCCATTCCTCGGCGTAATACTGCTGCAGGTTCACGAAGGCCGGGAATTCGTGGCCATCCTCCGGCAGCAGATTGAAGCTATAGGCCTCGCGCGACTGGAAGAAGACGCGCCCCTGGTTCCAGGTGATGCCCTTGGCGAGAAACCGCTCGCCAAGGCCGAGCCGCGCGAAAATCTCCAGCGTGCGCTTGGCGAAGCAGATGGCGCGGCTGCCGAAGCTCACCGTGTCATCCTCATCCAGAAGCACGACGGCGAGGCCCCGCCGCGCCAGGTCCAGCGCCGCCGTCAGGCCGACCAGGCCCCCGCCCACGATGACCAACGGCGCATGCTCCTCCCCGCCAGGATGCGGGCGGTGCTCGTAGCGCGGCTGGGTGTAGGTGCCAGGCACTGCAAGGCCTCCTGGTCAGAAGGCTTCGGCCGATTTCAGGGGCGCGGAGCCCTCCAGCGAACGCCACATCTCCAGGTCCCGCTCGGCCGTCCAGATCCGCGGCCTCACGATGCCGCTCGCCTCGTCGAAGGCGCGGCTGACATTGAAGGGCATGCAATGGTCGAAGATGACCCAATGGCCGTATTTGGCGCGCATCTCGTCCATCGCCTGGAGGTAGAGGTCATCCAGGCCCCAACCCTTCTCGACCGCCAGCTTGGCGAGGGAGAAGAGGTCCGTCACGAAGCTCTCCGTCTCGTGCAGCGCCTGGGCCACGTCATCCTTCGTGGTCAGTGCCGCACCGCGGCCGGGCACCAGCTTCTCCGGGCCCAGCTTGCGGATGGCGGCGAGCGTGGCCGGCCAATCGGCGAAATGCGCGTCGCCGCAATAGGGGGTGGCGCCGAACTCCACCGTGTCCCCGGCGAAGAGAACCTTCTCGCGCGGCATCCAGACCACCGTGTCGCCCGCGGTGTGCGCGCGGCCGATCTGGATGATCCGCGCCTGACGGCGGTCCATCCACAGGGTCATCTGGCGGCGGAAGGTGACACTGGGCCAGGTGAGGCCGGGAATGCTCTCCCGCCCGCGGAACAGGCGGGGGAAGCGGCCGATCTCGCTCTCCATGTCCTGGGCGCCGCGCTCGTTGATCAGGACGCGCGTGGGATGCGACGCGATGACAGAGGAGGTGCCGTAGCCCGAGGCGCCCAGCACCCGCACCGCATGGTAATGCGTCAGCACCACATGCTGCACCTTGAGGTCCGTGACGGTGGCGATGCGCGCCTTCACATCCTCGGCCATGACCGGGGTGGCCTGGGCATCCACCACGATGACGCCTTCCGGCCCGACGATCACACCGGAATTCGGATCACCCTCCGCGGTATAGGCATAGAGGCCACCACCCAGGTCATCGAAGGAGACTTTCTTCTCGGCGAGGTCATTGGTGGAGGCGAAGCTCATGGCGTGCGGCCCTTTCATCTGTCAGGCCCCAGGATAGCACACACCGGCCCTGCTGCCTCCAGGGGCCTCAGTTCAGCTTCTTCGCCCGCTCCGCCTCGCGCAGGTAATCCTCGGTGGTCTTGGTCTTGGGCCGCTCCGTGGTGGCATAGGGGTCGAGCGCCGCATTGGTCGCGGCCGTCACGCGGCAATCCTCGCACAGGTCGAGCATGGCCAGCCGCGCGGGGTCCTGGAACATCCAGTGGCCGGAGGCGGTGAGCTTCGCCTTCACCCGCTCCACGCTGGACTTCATGCCGAAGAGCTTGCCGCAGCTCGGGCATTCCGCCGGCGGCTCCTCCTTCACCACGACCGGCCGGCTGGCCTCGGCGGAGAAATTCAGGCGCGGCTCCAGGGTGATCACCTTTTCCGGGCAGGTCACGGCGCAGAGGCCGCATTGCACGCAGGCATCTTCGAGGAAGCGCAGCTGGGGCGTGTCCGGATTGGCGGTGAAGGCCGAGGTCGGGCAGACCATGGTGCAGGCGAGGCAAAGGGTGCAGCCCGCGGTGTCCACCCGGGCCAGGCCGAAGGGGGCCTTTTCCGGCATTGCCACCTGCGTCGCCGTGGCCCCGCTCGCGCCATGCAGGGCGCGGAAGGCCTGGCGCATCACCTCGCGCGGGGCGCCTTGGGGCAGGAAGGCGTCCGCCGTCCAGCTGGTGCGCAGCGGCTTCAACGCGACCAGCGCCTCGCCCAGGGTAAAGGGGTCATCCGTCTCGATCGCGGCGGCGCGGGCGCCGAGGCCGAGGCCCTCCAGCGCCGTGTTGATATAGTCGAGGTTGCGGAACACGCCCTCGGTGCCATGGGCACGCCGCGCTGGCATGAGCAGGCGCAGCCCGGCCGCGCCCCAGGCGAAGGCGCCGGCGAGCAGCGAGAGATCCAGCTGGCTCACCTCATTCACCCGAATCGGCAGGACACGGGCGGGCAGGCCATCCCCATGGCGGGAGAGAGCGTCGATCAGCGCCTCGCCATGGGCATCGTCATGGATCAGCAGGATGGGGTCGCGCCCGCCGGCCTCGGCGAAGCCGAGCAGCATGGCGCGCATCCGCCGCGCCAAGGCATCGGCGGTGGGGAGCGCGTATTGGATGGCGCCTGTGGGGCAGACGGCGGCACAGGCGCCGCAGCCGGCGCAGATCTCGTTGGAAACATTGACCCAATCCTTGCCACTCGGCGTGATGGCGCCGGTCGGGCAGAGGTCGAGGCAGCGGGTGCAGCCGGTCTTCTTGTTGCGGCTATGGGCGCAAAGCCCCTGCTCGAAATTCACGAAGCGCGGCTTGTCGAAGGTGCCGACCAGCTCGCCCGCCGCCGCCATGGCCTTGGCCACCGCCACCGGGTCCGTCGGGTCGGCGCGGAGGTAGCCCTGGCGCGTCTCGTGGAACAGCGCGGGCCGGCCCGAGAGGTCCAGGATCACGTCGCAGCGGCTTTGGGTGCCGTTCTTGCCCTCGCCCCAGAGATAGATGCCGCGCGAGGCGGGCGAGGCGGCGGCGGTGTCATCCACCACCACGGTGAAATCGCCCAGATGCCCGGTGGCCGAGCGCGCGCGGCCGCGCAGCACGGGGAATTCCACACGGCGGGCGGGCGTCACCGGCTCCTCGCCCGTCAGCAGCACGGTGATGTCGAGCTTGTCGGCCAGCGCGCGCGCCGCCTCCAACGCCACCCCATCGCGCCCCAGGATCAGCGCGATGCCCTGGCTGGTCATCGAAACCAACGAAATGCTGGGCAGCGGCACGGCGGCGGAGGCCAGCAGCCCGGCCATCTTCGGGCCCGCCTCGGCGCCCTCGGCGCTCCAGCCCGCATGCTCGCGGACATTCACGAAATCCAACGTGCCCGCGAAGCCCACCTCCTCGGCCTCCTGCGAGAAGAGCGGCGCCTCCTGGGTGCAGGCCACGGTCACAGGGCGCTTTTCGCCGAGGGCTGACAGGAAACGGTCCAGCTGGCTGCGGCAGAGATGCTCGGCCGTGCGCAGCTCCGCCCCCTGGGCGGCGCAGCCCTTGGCCAGGGCCTTGCCGTCCAGCGTCATCGTGTCCTCGCAGGAGCAGACAAAGGCGATGCGCGATGCGGTCATTGGGGGGTGGCTTCCTTCCCGGCGGCGTTGCGGGCGCTTATATCCTTACACGCAAGTCAGGATAGATGGGGGAGCCCAAGCCTTGAACACCGGTGACGCCTTGCCGCCACTGCCCAGCCTTTTCGCGCCCGTGATGCTGCGCGAGGGCGGGGATGCGCTGGCCCGCGCGGTGGAGCTGGCGCCCGAAGAGGGCCCCGGCAGCGCGCGCGGCGCCGGCACGCTGGTCTGGGTCCGGGCGCTGAGCCGCGCCGAGGCGGCCGTGGTGCTGGAGCCCGACCGGCCGCTCGGCCAGGCGCGCCTTGCTTATCTGGCGGCGGCCAATGCGCTGGCCGATGCGCTCTCCGCCATCGCCCCACCCGAGTTGCCGGTCACCTGGCGCTGGCCCGGGACGCTGGCGGTGAATGGCGGCGTGGTGGGGCAGATGCGCCTCGCCTTGCCCGAGGGCGCCACGGAGGATGCCATCCCCGAATGGATGGTGGTGGGCTTCGAGCTCCGCCTGGCCTGGCCCGAATCCGTCGTCACCGGCGAGCGCCCGGGCGAGACCGCGCTGCTGGAGGAGGGCTTCGAGGATGTCACCCCGGCCGGGCTGACCGAGGCCTGGGCGCGGCACCTCATGGCGAACATGGATGAATGGCAGGCGCGCGGCACCCGCCGCGTGGCCGAGAAATACCTGGCCCGGCTGGAGGATTTCTCCAAGGAGAAGGCGGTGAAGCGCGGGATTGACCCCCTCACCGCCGCCCTGGTGCTGGACCGCGAAGGGGGGCGCGAGACATGGCCCATCTCCTGAGGACGCTGCGCCTCGACCCCTCGGACACGCTGATCTTTCCGCTGGCGGCCGAGCCCGGCGAATGGGCGGTGCCCGGCGGCTTCCAATTCTGGGATGACGCGCCGGCCGCCCTCTCCGGCAAGCGGCAGCAGGCGTTTCGCGGGGGTTTCCTGGGCCTGACGAGCTTCGGCTGGTCCACGCTGGTCGAAGTCGCGGAGATCACGCCCGATGCGCGCGCGGCCGTGCTGGAATCCCTGGCCGCGCACATCCAGGCCGAGCACGGCGCGCCCGACCGCGACGCCGCCCGCGCGGCCGCGGCAGAGGAACTGGCCTTCGCCGAATCCCTCTGCGACCAGCCGCCGGGCACCGTCTTCGCCCTGCACCGCAGCCATGACGAAGGCGGCGAGATCCGCGAGGCCTTCCGCACGCTGCACCGGCGCGAGGCGCCGCATCATGATTTCGGCGCCCTGCCCGTCTTCGCCATCTCCCAGGTGGAGGAAGACGCGCCGCCCGATTCCCCCGACCTCACCGCCCTGATCAAGGCCCGCAAATGACCCTTCTCTCCCCTGGCGATTTCTGGGTGGCTTCCGGGCATCATCTTTGCGACCTGGATGCGGAGGGCCGGCTGCGCGGCACGCCCGATCTCTGGCGCGCCTTCCTGGCCCGGCCCGAGCTGGTGCCGCCCGCCGAGGCCTGCGACGCCGAGCGCGCGCTGCATGCGCGGCTGATGGAGAACCCGCTGGCCGTGGTGGACTCGACGGGCCTCGCCGACCCCGACGCCGCCGAGAATTGGCAGGTCTTCCTCAATTTCCGGGACAAGGTGGCCGCCGAGCCGACGCTGGAGGCCGCCTGGCTGAAGCTCTATCGCGGCAATGTGTCGGGGATCCCGCCGCTGTTTCTGCAGATGCTCACCCACCTCGTCACCCGCGCGGCCATGGAGGGCGAGGGCGATGCCTTCACGCTCCGCGCCGCCGAATGCCTGTTTCGCACCCAGCGCGCCGCCATCACCCAGGGCGCCACCCTGCTCGCCGATGAAGAAGTGGTGGATGCCCGCCACGAGGATGGCGATCTCGGCGCCCTCGGCCGCCTGCTGACCGAGGCCGGCGCCCCGCCGCGCGAGGTGGAGCTGGACGTGCTGAGCGAGGAGAATGCCCCGGGCTACAAGCCGCGCTCCGACGCGCATGACATGGCGCTGGACATCGCCGAATCCCGCCCGGGCCAATTCGGCCTGGCGCGCGCGCTGGAGCGCTTCACCCGCCACATGTTTGGCGAGACGGTGCGCATCACGCCCGTCCCCGTCATCGAGGACCGCAACTGGACCTGGCATGTGGGCCTGGATGCCGAGGCCACGCGCATCGCCAATGCGCTCTGGGACGGCAAGAAGGTGAAGCAGGCCGACCTGGCGCGCATCCTCTGGCTCGGCGTGCTGGAATTCGAGGAATCCTCGCGCGTGCTGCCGCGCGCCAAGGGCAGGCCCGTCTATCTGGCGCTTGCCATGGATGCGGCGCAGCGGGTGCGGATGAAGCCGCAGAACCTGGTGGCCGGGCTGCCGCTGACCGAGGCCGAGAAGGCGGCGTAGCCTGCGCTCGGGGCTCCGCCCCGAACCCCGCCGGGGAGCCACGGGCTCCCCGGCCCCCTGCGGACCCAAAGATAAGGGCCGCCTTCCCCCCTAGCCCGTGCAAGGTTTCCCGCCATGACCGATGACGCCATGCCCGCCGAACTCACCATTCCCGTCGCCATCCTGGCCGAACGGCGGCCGGGCGTGACCATCTGGCAATCCCATGTCTGGCGCGCCATCGCCGTGCTGGAGGAGGCGCCGCCCGTCCCCGCCTGGACCAAGCTGCGCGAGGAGAACGGGCGCGAGGTCTTCTTCGCCGGCACCGCCGAGATCACCCTGCATCGCACCGACACGCCCAATTACAAGGAAAACCTGGAAGCCGCCGAACCCCTGATCTGGGTGGTGCTGCGCGACACGTCCGAGGGGATGAGCCTGGCCGCCGTCACGGTGGATCCGGGCGAGGGCGAGATCTACACCGAGGCCCCCTCCGATCTCGTGGAGGCGCTGCCCATGCCGCCCGGGCTGCGCGTGCTGCTGGGCAGCTTCGTCGCCGCGCATCACGTCGAGCGCGAATTCCACAAGCGCAAGCGGGACCGGCAGGACACGGATTCGCTCGGCCGGAAGGGCCGAGTCTGATGCCGGAGGAAGCAGAACGCCTCGGCTTCCTCAGCCGCTGGTCCCGCCGCAAGCGCGGCGAGGAGGTGCCGGAGCCCGAGGCGGCGCCACCGGCGGAGATTCCCATCGCCGAGGCGGCACCCGTTGAGCCAGAGGCGCAAGATGCCCCGGCGCCGGCGGCGCCCGAGCCGGAATTCGACGTCTCGACCCTGCCGCCGATCGAGACGCTGGATGCGAGCAGCGATTTCACCGTCTTTCTCAAGCCCGGCGTGCCGGAGGCGCTGCGAACGGCCGCGCTGCGCAAGGCCTGGCTCGCTGATCCTCTCATCCGGGACTATATGAGCCCGCTGGATTACGCCTGGGATTTCAACACACCGGGTGGGCTGCCCTATGGCTTCAGCAATGTCCTCGCCGAGACGGGCGAGGCGCTGCGCAAGCTGGTGAACCAAGCGATCGGCGAGATGGAGCCGGAAGAGCCGAAGCCCGAGGGGGTGACCCTGGCCGAGGCGGCGCCGGAGCTTCCCGCGCCCGAGCCCTGGGCCGGGCTGCCACCCGGCGTGACCCTGCCGCCGCCGACGGAGGAGAGCGCGGACGCTCTCGCGCCAGCCGCGCCTCTGGCGGAGGGCCTGCCGCCGCCCGAAGATGCGGTCCGCCTCACCGAGGCGCCGCTGCTGCCGCCGCCCGCGCCGGAGGCGGAGGCGCCGCCGCCCCGGCCGAGGCGGCATGGCGGGGCCATGCCAGCCTGAGTCCTGGATGCGGCCATCCCGTGTTGCGAATGCGTCGCATTATCAGATAAGTCATTGAAACGGCGGATCGTTTGGGCCGATTGGATTGACGCCGGTGCAAGATTTCTGCACTGTCACAATCAATGGACCGGGGAACACACACCGGCGGCTTGGATGCCGCGATTGCCGCGGCTGGAGGCATGGAAGCCTTCCAGTCCGCGCTGAATGTTGCCCGCCGCACCGTCTTCCTGTGGAAGCAGCAGGGCGTCCCCGCCGAGCGCGTTCCGGAGATCGAGGCCGCCACCGGCATCTCCCGCCACGCGCTGCGGCCGGATCTCTGGCCCGCCGAATCCGCCCAGGCGGCCGACCCGATGCGCGAGGGGCGCGCCAATCTCTACGCTCTGCTCGGCCATCTGCTGAGTGGGGTGCCCGAGCCCGCCCTGCTGGCCCGCCTGGCCGCTTTGCCCGCCGATGACACGCCGCTCGGCCGCGCCTTGTCCGCTCTCGGCACCGCCGCGCGGCTCGCGCAGCCCGAGGCGCTGGAGCGCGAGTATCACGACCTCTTCATCGGCCTGGGGCGCGGCGAATTGCTGCCCTATGCCTCCTATTATCTGACGGGCTTCCTGCATGAGCGCCCGCTGGCCGAGCTGCGCGCCGATCTGAAGCGCCTGGGCATCAGCCGGGCCGCCGACGTGCCCGAGCCCGAGGATCACCTCGCCTTCCTCTGCGAGGTGATGGCCGGCCTGCTGCGCGGCGGGGTGCCGGAGGAGGCCGATGCGCTGTTCCAGCGGCATATCCGCCCCTGGGCGATGCGCTGCTTTGCCGATTTGTGCGTGGCCCAGGCGGCGGTCTTCTACCGCCCCGTGGGTGAATTGGGCCGCGCGCTCATGGATGTCGAATTGGCCGCAGCCGAGCTGCCGGCCTGAAATTTCTAGGGAGAGGAGAATCGCCATGGCGAATGATCAGGATGCGGCCGGCAAGCGCCGTGGGTTCCTCAAGACCTTGGGCTTCGGCACCGCCGCTGCCGCGGCGGCTGTGACGCCCGCGCTGGCGCAGCGCGCCGATGCCGTGCCCTCGCGCGATGCCCGCAAGGAAAACGCCGCCACGCGCGTGGCGGCCCGCTACCAGCCGAATTCGCCTTCGGTGCAGGCCTTCTACCGCACCAACCGCTACGAACAGTAAGCCCGGGAGAGAACCGCCATGCTCATCAAGCGCTCCGACGGGGCACGCGCCAAGCAGCGCCTTGCCTCGGCCTATCAGGGCCTTTCCGCCGGCGGGCTGGACCGCCGCTCCTTCCTGAAGCAGGCCGGCCTGGCCGGTGCCGGCGTGGCCGCGCTGGCCGGCATCGCGCCCCGCATGGCCGAGGCCTCGGGTGCGGCGACCGGCGTGCATGACCTCAGCCAGCCCATCCAGCGGGTGAAGAATGTCTGCACCCATTGCTCGGTCGGCTGCACGGTCGTCGCCGAGGTGCAGAACGGCGTCTGGGTCGGGCAGGAACCCGCCTGGGAATCGCCGATCAACCGCGGCACGCATTGCGCCAAGGGCGCCTCGGTGCGTGAGCTGGTGCATGGCGACCGCCGCATCAAATTCCCGATGAAGCTCGTGGGCGGCCGTTGGCAGCGCATGAGCTGGGACGCCGCGATGTCCGAGATCGGCGAAAAGATGATGGAGATCCGGCAGAAGTCCGGCCCGGATTCGGTCTTCCTGCTCGGCAGCGCCAAGTTCTCCAATGAGGGCGCCTATCTCTATCGCAAGTTCGCCGCCTTCTGGGGCACGAACAGCGTGGACCACCAGGCGCGCATCTGCCACTCGACCACGGTGGCGGGCGTCGCCAACACCTGGGGCTATGGCGCGCAGACCAACTCCTACAACGATATCCGCAATTCCAAGACCATGATCATCATGGGCGGGAACCCGGCGGAGGCGCATCCGGTCTCGCTGCAGCATGTGCTGTCCGGCAAGGAAGTGAACCGCGCCAACCTGATCGTGATTGATCCGCGCTACACGCGCACGGCGGCGCATGCCACGGATTACGTCCGCATCCGCCCGGGCACCGATATCCCCATCATCTGGGGCATGCTCTGGCACATCTTCCAGAATGGCTGGGAGGACAAGGAATTCATCCGCCAGCGCGTGCACGGCATGGAAGACGTGCGTGCCGAAGTTGCCAAGTGGACCCCGCAGGAAGTCGAGCGTGTCACCGGCGTGCCCGGCGCGCAGCTGCGAGCGGTTGCGGAGAAGTTCGCGACCCAAAAACCCTCGACGCTGATCTGGTGCATGGGCGCCACGCAGAAGACGGTCGGCACCGCCAATGTGCGGGCCTACTCCATCCTGCTTCTGGCCACCGGCAATGTCGGCAAGGAAGGCACGGGCGCCAACATCTTCCGCGGCCACTGCAACGTGCAGGGCGCGTCGGATTTCGGCCTCGATGTCGCGACGCTGCCGGCCTATTACGGCATTGACGAGAACGCCTGGCGCCATTGGTCGCGCGTCTGGGGCGTCTCCTTTGAGAGCATGCGCGCGCGCTTCGACACGCCGCAGATGATGCACACCCCGGGCATCCCGACGACGCGCTACTTCGACGCGATCCTGCTGCCCAAGGACCAGGTGCAGCAGCGCGACAACACCAAGGGCATGATCGTCTTCGGCCATGGCGGCAACACCGTCACCCGCATGCCCGAGGCGGTGAAGGGCCTGGAGGCGCTGGAGCTGCTGGTCGTCGCCGACCCGCACCCCACCACCTTCGCCGTGCTGGCCAACCGCCGCGAGAACACCTACCTGCTCCCCATCGCCACGCAGTTCGAATGCGATGGCAGCCGCACCAGCTCCAACCGCTCGGTGCAGTGGTGCTCGAAGGTGGTGAACCCGATCTTCGAGAGCCGCACCGATTACCGCGTGATCTACGACATGGCGAAGGCGCTCGACGCCGCCGCCACGCGTCGCAACATGACCTACCGCATCGCGGAGGAAATGTTCCGCCCCTATGAGATCCGCAATGGCGAGCCCACGGCGGAAAGCATCCTGGGCGAGATCAACCGCGGCGCCTGGGGCACGGGCTATTCGGGCATCTCGGCAGCGCGCCTCAAGCTGCACCAGCAGCACCAGGACAAGTTCGACCTGGTGACGCTGCGCGCCGGCGCCGATGCGCCCGCCGAGATCCGTGGCGACTATTACGGCCTGCCCTGGCCCTGCTGGGGCACGCCCGAGATGCGCCACCCGGGCAGCCACATCCTCTACAACACGAACATCGCCGTGAAGGATGGCGGCGGCAGCTTCCGCCCGCGCTTCGGCCTGGAGCGGAACGGCCAGACGCTGCTGGCCGAGGGCAGCTGGTCCAAGGATTCGGATATCCAGGACGGCTACCCCGAATTCACCGTCGCCGTGCTGAAGCGCCTGGGCTGGTTCGATGACCTGACGGCCGCCGAGAAGGCCAGCATCGCCCAGGTGGGCGGCGCAAATGAGAACGCCGTGTCCTGGATGACCGACCTCTCGGGCGGCATCCAGCGCGTGGCCATCGCGCATGGCTGCTCGCCCTTCGGCAATGGCAAGGCCCGGGCAAATGCCTGGAACCTGCCCGACCCCGTCCCGGTGCATCGCGAGCCGATCTACACCACCCGCAATGACCTGATCGCCCAGTTCCCAACCCTGCCCGACCGGCGCGGCTTCCGCCTGCCGCATCTGGGCCAGTCGGTGCAGGCGCGCAGCCCGCAGGTGGCGGCGGAGTTCCCGATCATCCTCACCTCCGGCCGCCTTGTGGAATATGAGGGCGGTGGCGAGGAGACGCGCTCGAACAAGTGGCTGGCCGAGCTGCAGCAGGACATGTTCGTGGAGATCAACCCGCGCGATGCCGCTGCGCGCAACATCCGCGACGGCGCCTGGGTGTGGGTGCGCGGCCCCGAGAGCAACAGCCGCACCCGCGTGAAGGCGCTGGTGACGGAGCGCGTGGGTCCGGGCGTGGCCTTCATGCCCTTCCACTTCGCCGGCTGGTTCCAGGGAACCGACCAGCGCAGCAAGTACCCGCAGGGCACCGACCCGATCGTGCTCGGCGAATCGGTGAATGCGCTCACCACCTATGGCTATGACCCGGTGACCTTCATGCAGGAAACCAAGGTCACCGTCTGCCAGATCAGCGCGGCGTAAGGGAGAACGAACATGGCCCGCATGAAATTCCTCTGCGACGCGGATCGCTGCATCGAGTGCAACGCCTGCGTCACCGCCTGCAAGAACGAGCATGAGGTGCCCTGGGGCATCAACCGCCGCCGCGTCGTCACGATCAATGACGGCAAGCCCGGCGAGCGCTCGATCTCCATGGCCTGCATGCACTGCACGGATGCGCCCTGCGCCGCCGTCTGCCCGACCTCGTGCTTCTACACCACGGCCGATGCCGTCGTGCTGCACGACAAGGACACCTGCATCGGCTGCGGCTATTGCTTCTACGCCTGCCCCTTCGGCGCGCCGCAATATCCGCGCGTCGGCAACTTCGGCGGCCGCGGCAAGATGGACAAGTGCACCTATTGCGCCGGCGGTCCGCAGCAGGACAACACGCGCGTGGAGTACACGCAGTACGGCAGCAACCGCCTGGCCGAGGGCAAGCTGCCGCTCTGCGCCGAGATGTGCTCCACCAAGGCGCTGCTGGCCGGCGATGGCGAGATGATCGCCACCATCTA
>JAIYDS010000307.1 GCA_027487385.1 Acetobacteraceae bacterium
ACATCATGGCGACCAGCCGCTTCGCCCATTTCCTCAAGGTGATGGCGCGCGACAAGATCGGTTCCTTCATGGAGGCGACGGATTGCGAGCAGTGGCTGAACCGCTGGATCCAGAACTATGTGAACCCGATCGAGGGTGCGGGCCAGGAAAGCCGGGCGAAGTATCCGCTGCGTGAGGCACGGGTCGAGGTGAAGGAGATTCCGGGCAAGCCCGGTTCCTACAACGCCGTCGCCTATATGCGCCCCTGGCTGCAGATGGAGGAACTTACCACCTCCATGCGCATGGTCGCGCGCATCCCGCAGAAGTCCTGACGCGGAAGGGCATGGCGGAGAACGACGCCATGCCCGGCCTGCGCGAGGTGGTGCTGGCCGGCCGTTTCTTCAGCGCGGGCTCCCCCGCGCGGGAGATGGCTGGCTTCCTCGCCGATCCCGATCCCGGCGCCACGCTGCTGGGCTGGATGGGGCAGGAGAATCTGGCGCGGATCGCGGCCGCCGGGCGCGAGCGCCGCGCCCTTCTGGAAGAGGCGCTGGACCGCGACATCGCGGCTCTCGATCGCCTCATCTCACGCCAGTTGGACGCCATCCTGCACCAGCCGCGGCTGACGCAGCTGGAAGGCTCCTGGCGCGGCCTGGCCTGGCTGGTCGAGACCGCGGTGCAGGATCGCTTCGTGAAGGTGCGGCTTCTGGTGATGCGCCGCGCCGAATTGGCGCGTGACCTGGAACGTGCCGCGGAATTCGACCAATCCACCATCTTCAAGCTGGTCTATGAGGAGGAGTTCGGCACGCCGGGCGGCGAACCCTTCGGCATGCTGGCGGCGGACTACGAAATCCGCCCTGGGCCCTCGCCGGGTCATCCGGTGGATGACGTGACCATGCTGAGCCAATTGGCGGCGGTGGGCGCGGCCGCTTTCTGCCCCATCGTCCTGCCGGCCTCCGCCGCGCTGGTCGGGATCGATTCCTGGCAGGGGGCGCCCACCACCCTCTCGCTCACCGATGCGCTGCGCACGCCCGAGCGTGCCCGCTGGCGGAACCTTGGCGCGCGGGAGGATACGCGCTTCCTGGCGCTGATCCTGCCGCGCACGCTGGGCCGCAGCCCTTGGGAGGATGATGGCAGCCGGGCCGACCGCTTCCGCTATCGCGAATTCGCCGGCCGGCCCGAGGCGCGGGTCTGGACCACGCCGATCTACGCCATGGCCGCCGTCGCGGCGCGCGCCTTCACCCGCTATCGCTGGCCGGCGGAAATCCGCGGCGCGGAGCCTGGCTGGGAGGCCACGGGCGGCGTGGTGGAGAACCTGCCGCATCAGCGCTTCCCCTCCGACCCGCCGGGCCCGCCGCCGCGCCCGCCGCTCGAACTCACCCTGACCGATGAGCAGGAGCGCGAGGCGGCGGAGGGCGGGCTGATCCCCTTCTGCGGCCTGGACGCGCTGCCTGAGGCGACCTTCGGCGCGGTACCCAGCCTGCACAAGCCGCCGCGCATGACGAGCGAGATCGCCAACGCGAACCAACGCATGTCGGCGCAGTTGAACAGTGTGCTCTGCGTCAGCCGCTTCGCCCATATCGTGAAGCTGATGGGCCGCGACATGGTGGGCAGCTTCCTCGCGGCGGAGGATGTGGAGCTGCGCCTGCAGCAATGGCTGAACAAGCATGTCACGGGCCTGGCTGGCAGCAGCGATGCCTCGGCGCGCTACCCGCTGCGCGATGCGCGCGTCGAGGTGCGTGAGCGGCCGGGGCGGCCGGGCAGCTATGGCTGCACCATCATGCTGCAGCCGCATTACCAACTGGATGAGGTGGGGGCGGCCTTCCGGCTGGTCACGGATCTTTCCGCGGCGCGGGCGGCGTGAAGGGCGGTTGCATGAGAGGGCCTTGCCCTCTCATACTCTTCCACCAGGAAACGAGGTTTCCTGGACCTTCATTTGTTTACGTGATTCAATGATTTAACGAAGATGCAAGAAACTGAGTTTCTTGCCGGGGTCGAGGGGCAGAGCCCCTCGGTTTCCATCACAAAGGAGGGCACAGCCATGGCCAGCGCAGGCGATTTCTTCAAATCCGGCGATCTCGCCGCCGCCATCACCGCCGCGCAATCGGCCGTGAAATCCGCCCCGCGTGATTCCGGCGCGCGCTGGCTGCTGGCCGAGCTGATGCTCTTCGCCGGCGATGCCGAGCGCGCCGATCGCATGCTCGACGCCGCCGTGCTGGATGAGCCCTCGCCCGCCGTGCTGGAATTCCGCAAGCTGCTGCGCGCCGAGGTGATCCGCCAGCAGGTCTGGAATGAGGGCCGCGCGCCGAAATTCTCGGCCGATGACGCGACACCCGCGCAGACCGCCGTGATCCAGGCCGCCGTCCTCGCCCGCGCCGGCGCCGCCGAGGAAGCCATGGCCCAGGCGCTGGCCGCCGAGGAAGCCCGCCCCAAGCGCAGCGGCGAGGCGGTGCTGGCCGATGGCACCACCATCGCCTTCGATGATTTCCGCGACGCCGATGACCTGATGGCGCCGATGGTCGAGGTGCTGACCACCAATGGCGATCACATCCTGGT
>JAIYDS010000104.1 GCA_027487385.1 Acetobacteraceae bacterium
CCCCGATCACCGTGCGGTGCTTGTTCACACCGTCGTAATTGCAGGTGATGGTGCCCGCGCCGATATTCGCGCCCGCCCCCACCAACGCGCGCGCGCCGACGCGCACCGGTGCGACCAGGGCGGTGTCGGAGCCGATGAAGGCGCCGGCGCCGATCACCGTGCGGTGCTTGTTCACGCCATCGTAATTGCAGGTGATGGTGCCCGCGCCGATATTGGACCCCGCGCCGATGGTCACATCACCCAGATAGCTCAGGTGATTGGCCTTGGCGCCCGCGCCGAGGCTGGCGGCCTTCAGCTCCACGAAATTGCCGACATGCGCGGCCTCGCCCACCTCGGTGCCCGGACGCAGCCGGGCATAGGGGCCGATGATCGCGCCCTTGCGGACCACGCATTGCTCCAGATGGGAGAAGGCGCGGATCTGGACGCCCTCCTCGACCGTCACGCCGGGGGCGAAGACCACATGCGGCTCCACCACCACATCGCGGCCCAGCTGCGTGTCCCAGGCGAAGCACACCGTCTCGGGCAGGGTGAGGGTGGCGCCGCCCAGCATGGCCGCGAGCCGCAGCTGGGACTGGATCTCGGCCTCGGCGGCGGCGAGTTCGACGCGGCTGTTGATGCCGCGCAGCTCCGCCTCGGGCGCTTCCACGGCGCGGTTGCGGCGGCCTTCGGCGCGAGCGGCGCCCACCACATCGGTCAGGTAGAATTCGCCCTGGCGGTTGTCATTCTTCAGCCCCGCCAGCCAGCGCGAAAGATCCGGCCAGGCGGCGCAGACCACGCCGGCATTGCAGAGGCCGATGGCGCGCTCCGCCTCGCTCGCATCGGCCCATTCGACGATGCGCTCCACATCGCCCCCCGCATCCTGCACCACGCGGCCATATTTGGCGGGGTCGGCCGGGCGCATGGCGAGCATGGCGAGGTCGGCGCTGTTGCGCGCGGCCACCAGGCGCTCCAGCGTGGCGGGCGAGATCAGCGGGTTGTCGCCGTAAAGCACCGCGACATCGCCGGTGAAACCCTCCAGCAGGGGCGCGGCCATGCGGGCGGCGTGGCCGGTGCCCAGGCGCTCCTCCTGGACCACGCTGGCATGGGGCAGCACCGCCTTCTGCAATTCGGGCATGCCGGGGCCGGCGACGATGATGATCCGCTCGAACACCGTCTCGCAGGCGGCGATCAGGTGGTTGACCATCGGCCGCCCGGCGATGCGGTGCATCACCTTGGGCATGGCGGATTTCATGCGGGTGCCCTGACCCGCGGCGAGGATGATGGCTGCGCGCATCCGCAAGGCGTAAACCCGCGCGGCCCCCGCCCGCAAGCCTCGCGGCGGTTTCCGCCCATGGCGAATTGCCGTAACAGCAGCCCATGCCCCTCGCGATCTTCGACCTCGACGGCACGCTGGTGGACAGCGCGCCGGACCTCCGCGCCGCGCTCAACCGGCTGATGCTGGCCCAGGGCCTGGCGCCCTTCCCGCTGCCCGAGGTGGCGGCGATGATCGGCGATGGCGCCCGCGCCTTGCTCGCCAAGGCCTTCGCCGCGCGCGCCACGCCCTTCGACGAGGCGCTGCTGCCCGGCTTCCTCGCCGATCTGGAGGCGAATTCCGCCGTCTTCACCCGGCCCTATCCCGGCATGGTGGACGCCCTGGAGGCCCTGGCCGGGCGGGGCTGGCAGCTGGCGGTCTGCACCAACAAGCCGATCGCGGCGACGCGCGCCCTGCTGGGCGAACTGGACCTGGCCCGGCATTTCGCGCTGGTCCTGGGTGGGGACAGCCTGCCGGTGAAGAAGCCCGATCCCGGCCATGTCATGGGGGTGCTGTCCGGCCTGGGTGTCGCCGCCGCGGCGGCGGTGATGATCGGGGACCATCAGAATGACATCCGCGCCGCCCGAGGTGCCGGGGTGCGCAGCGTCTTCGCCGCCTGGGGCTATGGGGAGGGCAGCGGCGCGGATCTTACCGCGGCCAGCCCGGCTGCCCTGCCCGCACTACTCGGCTGAGGTCATTTCCACCAGTTCGGCCCGGATCGTCCCCCACCAGCGGCTGGCGATTTCGATCTGGACGGGGATGGCGGGTGCGCCCGGCTTGGCCACGCCGAAGAGGAGGGTGCTGCGCGTCGGCCGCATGGCCTCCTCGATCGGGCGGTCCTTGGCGACGCCGGCGGTGGGGCGGCTCTCGACGATGCAGCGCAGCAAGCCGCGATCGCCGACCTGGACGATCGGGTCCGTCACCACCTGGAATTCCACGACGCGTCGGCCGTCAAAGGTGCGGGTCTGCGCGTCGCAGCGCGCCGTGGCCCGGACCTGGGCGGTGAGCAGGACCAGCGCCGAGAGTGGGTCGAGATGGCCGCGCCGGGCGTCTTCGGGAACGGGCGTGCGCTCCATGTCCTGCGCCGGCTCCAGCGTGACGATGCGCGAGGTGCCGTCGGGCGCGTAGTCGAGGCGGGTGCGGCGTTGGACGCCGCGCCAATGGCCCTCGCTCTGGTAGCTGCGCGGGAGCGGGGCGGCGGCTTGCAGCAGCCCCTCGGCCCGGGCCTCGCTCTGTGACCGCATGAGCCAGGATGCCAACCCGCGGGAGCGCGTGCGCGTTTCGATGCTGTAGGGGCTGCCCTGGGGGCCGAGGGTGAAGCGCACTTCCGCATCGGCCACCGCGATGCCGGCGGCCGTCACCACATAGGTCGCGCGCCAGCGCTCCGCCGAAGCGGGGGCGGCCAACAGCAGCAGGGCCAGGGCGGCGCGTGCGATCATTGTTAACAGATGGGATCGAAAGGGGCCGCGCGCAACCGTCTTGACAGGCGGGGCGTCCCGCCGCAAAGGACAGCGCATCGAGTGGGCGCGTAGCTCAGCGGTAGAGCACTGCCTTCACACGGCAGGGGCCACAGGTTCAATCCCTGTCGCGCCCA
>JAIYDS010000109.1 GCA_027487385.1 Acetobacteraceae bacterium
CGGGCCGGCGGCTCGATCACCGCCGCCTGCTTCATCCAGCGCTTCGTGCAGGGCCGCCCCTGGGCGCATCTGGACATCGCCGGCACGGCCTGGAGCAGCAAGGACAGCCCGACCATCCCGAAGGGCGCCACGGCCTATGGCGTGCGCATGCTGGACCGGTTGGTGGCGGAGCATCACGAAGGCTGATCGGTGCTGAAGATCCGCCGCGCGCCCAGCCCGGGCGCGCTGCTGCTGCGCCCCATCCTGGAGGGCGGCGCGCCGCACCCCTCGGGTTTCCAGGGGCGGCCGGGCGAGGTGCTGGAGATCTCCCCGGCGGAGCGATGGATCGGCGCAGATGGCGCGTCCTCGGCGCATGAATGGGAGCGCGTGGGGGCGGCCTGCATCGCGGCGGCTGGCGAGGCGCGGCGTGTCGCGCTCGATGCGCGCGGCCTGCCGGTACAATTCGCGGTGGGCCTCGCCACCGGCGCCCTCATCCGCGCCTGGCGCTTCGACCGGCTGAAATCCGGGCGCAGCCCCGGCCCCCGCCGCATTGAGCTGCTGGTGGAGGAGCCCGCGCTGCTCGCCACCCCCTGGGCGCGAGCCGAGGCCGCGCTGGCCGGCGCGAGCTTCGCGCGGGAATTGGTGGCCGAGCCTGCCAATCGCCTGACGCCCGCCGAATTCGCCCACCGCCTGCGCGGGCTGCGAACCGAGGGGCTCAAGGTCTCGGTGCTCGGCCGCAAAGAATTGCAGAAGCTGGGGGCGGGCGGGCTGCTCGCCGTGGGGCAGGGCAGCGTGCATCCGCCGCGTCTGGTCATCCTGCGCTGGAAGGGCGGCTTCAAGGCGCCGCCGGTCGCCTTCATCGGCAAGGGCATCTGCTTCGACACGGGCGGCATTTCCATCAAGGGCGCCGCCGGGATGGAGGCGATGCGCGCCGACATGGCGGGGGCCGCCGCCTGCGCCGGCGCCATGCTGGCCCTGGCCCGCCGCCGCTCCCCCTGCCCCGCGGTCGCGGTGCTGGCGCTGGCCGAGAACGCCACCAGCGGGATGGCCTATCGCCCGGGCGATGTGCTGCGGATGCTGGGCGGCCAGAGCGTGGAGGTGGTGGACACCGACGCCGAGGGGCGCCTCGTCCTCGCCGACGCGCTGCATTTCGCTGCCCGCCGCTTTCGGCCGCAGGCGCTGCTGGACCTCGCGACGCTGACCGGCAGCGTGGTGACGGCGCTGGGCCATCACCGCGCGGGGCTGTTCAGCAATGACCCGCCACTTGCCACCGCCGCCACCGCAGCCGGCGAGGTGGTGGGCGAAAGGCTCTGGCCGCTGCCCATCGGCGAGCGGCACCGCGAGGATCTGCGCAGCGACATCGCCGATCTCAAGCAATGCATGCCGGCGGGAAAGGGGCCGCAGCCCGACGCCTCGCACGCCGCGGCCTTCCTGCGTGAGTTTGTGGGCGGCCTGCCCTGGGCGCATCTGGACATTGCCGGGGTGGAGACGGCGGAACACACGGAAGGGCTGGCGGCGAAGGACATGCCGACCGGCTTCGGGGCGCGGCTGCTGGACGCGCTGGTGGAGCGGCATTTCGAGGATCCGCACCGGATTTGACAAGCGGTGACGTGCTCTCCGGAAGCGGCATCATTTTTCGGTAGATTCTGCTCCGGCGAACCCGGGGCGGTTCATTCCTCCGCCGCGCCTATTCCGCGGTGACGGCGCGCTTGATCTCCTCGCCAAGGAAACCCACCGCCTCCGCCTGACGCACACCGGGCAGCGCGGCCACGTCATAGAGTTCATCCACCGTATGCTCGAAGCGCAGCCAGTGCTCGACGCGCCCGGTCTCGGTATCCACCACCAGCAAACCGCAGCGTGGAACGGCGTCCTGAGCGGCCAAAAGCTCCCCCAATGCCAGGCCCTCGAAGGTCTGGTTGCCACGTGGACGGGAGAGGCCCACCACCGCCCAACGCCCGATGAAAGCCAAACCCCGCGCGTAGCCAGGGCAGAAGGCCACCGGCGTGAAGCGCCCATCCCGCACATCCACGAAACCGAGTTCGCCCCGCCCCGAATTCAGCACCCACAGCCGGCCCCCATGCAGCCGCGGCGAATGCGGCATGGACAGGTCCCGCGCCACCACCTCGCCACTCGCCACGTCCAGCACCAGGCCGCCCGACCGCCGCCCCTCACGCCAGCCATCGGCCACGTCGCTGCGGCTGACGGCGGTGACATAGGCCGGTCGCTCGCCCTCCATCGCCAGGCCATTCAGGTGGCAGCGATCCTCCGCCACCAATGCACTGATGAAGGAAGGGCGCCAGAGCGGCCGGAAGCTGGCGGTGTCGCTGATGGTGGCCAGGCAATTGTAAGCGGTATTGACAAAGATCGGTCCGGGCGTGGCCATGCCGTCCATTCGACCCACGCCGATACCGTGAATGTCGAGCGCGCCTGTCACGCGCGCCTCGCGCGGGACGAAGCGGCGATCCACCCCAGCGGGGGTGACGCTGCCCTGGGGCATGTCGTTGCGAAAGCGCCAGAGCATGGTGTCGGCGCCGAGCCAGATTTCTTCGCCATCAGTCCAAAGTCCGAGGCTACCCTCGACCTTGCGTTCATGCGCGCGCGGCGTGCCATCAGGCCGCAGGCCCAGCAGAATCAGCCGGCCGCGCTGGTAGGCCGACAAGGCAAAGCTGACCTTCGCCGAGCCGAGCCAGGCGGCGAAACCCGGCGAGGCAAGCAGGATGGGACTGGGCGCGGCCAAGGACGCATCTCCCTCTGTCATTGCCATGCTATCGGCATACCAAGTTCATCAAAAATCGTCTCGATCTCTTAACGAATAAACTCGTGGCGCAGATGTAATTTGAGACTGGGGATATAATTCAGAAATTCGCTTGACAGCCGGTAAATTTAATTAGCCAAATCGTGGACGTCTTTACAATAATTCATCCGAAAAACCCTCGCAAAACACAAAAAATTTGACGGCAGGAGTCCACATGAGCCTCACGGATCTCTCGAGCAGCGCGACCTATGGCCAGGCCGCGGCTGCTGCCGGCGCAAGGCTCGACACAAACGTTACATATAGCTTCACGTCGGTAGCGGGCAGTTCGCTCGGCGGCGGCAAGCTCGTGGTGTCCGGCCTGTTCGCCGGCGATAAGGTCAGCATCGCGCAGGTCACGAGTGGGCCGACACGAGTTGCCGTTACAGCCGACTCCGTCAGCATCAATGAGCAGGTGGTCGGGACCGTATCGGGTGGAGAAGGCGCGGATTTTCAAATCACCTTTGGTACGAATATCCTTCCTGCGCATGTGGAGGCCTTGCTTGAGCATCTGAGCTTCAGCAATGCAAGCGGCAGCTCGACCGTCACCACGCGCAAGCTGATGATCAACGTATTGGACTCCGCCGGGCAAGGTTTGGTGAGCAAGGACCGGTACGACACATTCGCCGAACTACGGCCAACGCTTAGCCCCCTCAAGGGATTGGAGCCTGCTCCAAGAGCAACCATTCAAGTTGGCGACGTGACGGGTGATGGCCTGCAAGACATTGTTACCGGGGGGAAGGCCGGCAATCCCTTGCAAGTATGGCAAAATACAGGCCCCGCAGAGAAGCCGGTTTTTCAACAGCTGGTTGGCGAAAATAATCCCTTTAGTGGAATTCCCATATTACAAACGGGCGCATCTGGCGAAAACAAGGCCCTGCCGACGCTTGTTGATATCAATGGCGACGGAAAACTTGACTTGGTGATTGCGGGCTCTGGCATGACTCAGTCCAATCCCTCTGCTTACATCCCACAAGTGCCAAAGGTGTATATCGCGAAAGATGCGGCCGGAAAACGCGTCTATGAAGAGCAGGCTGGGAATTCAAATCCACTGGCCGCTTTCAGCTTCGAGGCACCAAGCCCTCTCAATTTTGCAGATGTTGATGGAGATGGAGACCAGGACCTTATTGTCGCTGCAGTCATTGACCGGCACGCGAGCCTTTCCAGTCTAACCATTTACAAAAATATTGGCAGCAAGACTGCAGCTGAATTCACAGTGACCGATATTATTCAATCATTCGTATCCAATGATATCGGACAGACGGCCGATGGCCCACGCCAGGTGCATTTTCTGGACTTAGATGTTGACGGTGATCTGGATATCTTTGGGGCCAATGGTCTGATTGCAAAAAATGTCGGCACCGCAAGAGACCCAGTTTACGATTCGAATGCGACAATCAATACTTTTGATCCCGTGATAGTCGGCCAAACTTATAACATCGCACCGGACATTTTCGGTCGAGGGTTTGAGTTGTTTGATATGGATGGCGACGGGGATCTCGACGTTGTGAGCCCTCGGAGTAATTATCCATTCAATCAAGATCCAGATGTAGATCCAGGCGAAGAAGAACCCCGCCATCCGGAAGCCCTTACGGCGCCCGGCTTCGTTGTTTTTGAAAATAAATCCCTCCCGGCCATAACCGTTACAATCGTGCCAGAAGTTTCACCCCTGATGCTTAGCGGATTGCCCGGCCGGACGACTTTTGACGAAAATAGCGTGAATAAAACACCAGCACGGCTCGACAACAGTGTTGTGCTCACCGGAGGTGTATCGCTGGAAGGCGGCAGACTTGTGGTGTCCGGCTTGGCGGCCGACGACAAGATATCCATTCTGTCAAAGGGCGGTCATCCTGACATCAGCATCGCAGGCGATGCCATTCGTTTTGGCACGCAGACCATCGGCACCGCCTCCGGGGGCGAGGGCAAGTCATTCATTGTTGATTTTAATGAGAATGCGACACAAGCGGCCGCAGAAGCGCTCATCGAAACGCTTTCTTACTCTAATATCAGTGATGCGCCCACGTTAACCCGCAATATATCTTTAAATGTCGTGGATAAATCAGGAAACAATATTGCAGGCATCGGCCCATTAGTTGAATTAAAAGGGACAAATAACCCATTCAATGACTTCAATCTCTTGCAATTCGCAGAATTGACACGTGTCCATTCAATAGCCTTTGGCGATCTGAATGGTGATGGAGCCGTTGAACTTGTCACGAATGATGTCAACGGCACTCCTGGTGCCTGGAGCAGCCAGAATCGTTTTGGTATTTCACAATTTGCGAAAAGTGGCAAAGAGTTTTTTGCCCGAAAGGACGACATCACTGGAGTCATAGATGGTCGTTTGAGCCTGGGCCACCAAGATAGAATCTCTCTCTTTGACTTGAATGACGACGGATTGTTGGATATAATTTCAGGTGAATATCGTTTACCCGGAGCGGGGGAGATATCAGGTAACGCTATACTGACTTATTATAATACCGGCACTCAGGACACGCCAGCGTTTGGACAGTTTGCTGATACTGGGGGAATTCAAACGCTGTCAATGGGAATGCTTACCCCTGCTTTTGTGGATTTGAACGGCGACGGCATTATCGATCTGGTGCATGGCAATAGTGACGGTACGCTGCACGCTTGGCGCAACGGTGGATCAAGCAGCCAACCGGCCTACTTTCCGATGATTGGCGGCGATAACCCGTTCTCCAAAATCGATGTTGGAACCTACAGTGTGCCTTCCTTCGTGGATTTCGACCGCGATGGCGATCTTGATCTTGTATCGCTCAGCGCCGATCATGATCCTGATCCTCGTAGGCTCGACCTTGTAGTTGCAAGTCGCGTGATGGCATGGCGCAACGATGGCAACGCGTTACAGCCCAGCTATACCCCGCTCACTGGCACGGCGAACCCTTTCAGCTCCCTGACATTTGCGGACCAGGAAAACGGTGTCGCCACCCAGAACGGCGGTGTTTCGTTCGTGGATTTGGACGCCGATGGTGATCTGGACGTCGCCGTGCTCATGAATGATGGCTCAATTCGGGCTTACAGGAACGACGCTGCGCTGCCGACCATCAGGGTCACTGTCACACCGCAAGCTGACACTCTGACGGTGACCTCCCTTGGGGCGGTGGCATTTGCCGAACATGGCCTCGGTGTTGCCTATGAGGCGAAGGCGCTCAGCACGTCGCCCGGAAGCGTGACTTGGTCGTTGGAGGGCCTTGACGCACACCTCTTCGATCTCGACCGGAACACCGGCAAAGTCACCTTTAAGAACGCGCCGGACTATGAGCAGCCTGACGATCTGGGCGGCGACCGCGTCTATAACATCGACCTCATCGCCAAGGACATGAGTAACTCGACCAAGAAATCCGTCACCATCACGGTCGATAATCTTCCGCATTATTTCTTTGATGTCAGTGAAATCAGCGCAAAAGAGGGTGATGTTACAGGAACCCCTTTATCTTTCACGGTTCATCGTGAAGGAAACCTGGCGCTTGCAAGCAGCATTGATTATTCGATCTCGGGTACGTCGTTTAATAGTGCCAGTCCGGACGATTTCGGTGGCGGAGCATATCCCAAAGGAACAATCCGTTTTGCCGCTGGAGAGACAAAAAAGACTTTGACGATCAGTATTGCAGGTGAGATCATTCTTGAAAAAGATGAAGATTTTTTGATATCTCTCTCGGTTGACCCGAAAACAGGTGAACTGGATCTAGGAAAAGCCTTCTTGGTTGGCACCATTCTCAATGATGATTTGCCAATTGTTTCTACCCCACCCGACAGTCCCAACTCTCAGGGAACAAAAGAGGCTGAAAGACTGCAAGGTGACAACCGCAATAACAATATGAACGGCGGAGGGGGCGCCGACAAGGCGAATGGCGCCGGTGGCAATGACAACATGAATGTCGGGCCTGACAATCCGCCAAGCAGTAAGTCCGCCGCTCAGCAAGACGCGCAGTCTTTTGCCATGCCCCTCAGGCAATCCACGGACCTGACGAGTTTCGCGGCCGACGCGATCAGCGCGGAATCAGGCGACGAGGATCTCGGTTCCTGGGATGGTGGCGCGGGTAACGACACGCTGCTTTTCGCGTCGGGCTATAGCGATGCGAACATCAGGATTGATCTCGAAGCGGGCAGTTTCAGTGTGGAAGGCTTCGGCACCGGCGTGGTTTCCACCATGGAGAACGCCACCACCAACGACGGCGCAGATCAATTGGCCGGCGATCGTCTGGCCAATAGGCTGATTGGCGGAGGCGGCAATGACACATTGGATGGCCGTGACGGCGTTGACACGCTGACCGGCGGCGCCGGCGATGACGTGATGATCGGCGGCCTGGGCGTGGACCGCTTCGTGGTCGATGCTGGCGCCGACACCATCAACGACCTTGGCTCGGGCGGCGCGGCTGATGTGATGCTCGTCTCGGCGGGGGCAACAGCAACGGCCTATTTGGCTGCTGCCTGGACAGCTTCCCGTTCTGTCAGCAATTCTGGCCAAGTGGCCCTGTTTTCCGATGGTCTTGCGGTGGACCTTTCCTCGGCGGGCGGCGCTGCCACCGGCACCTGGTCGGTCACCAGCATTGCCTATAGTTGGTCCATCCCAAATGCCGCGGTTTCCTTCATCGGCTCCGCACGCCGCGATAGCCTGACCGGCGGGGCTGGGAATGACATGCTGACGGGCGGCGCCGGCGCAGACACGCTCTTTGGCGGTTCCGGCAACGATACGCTGAACGGTGGTGCCGATGCAGATTCGCTGGTCGGCGGTGCTGGCAATGACCAATTGACCGGTGGCGCCGGCGCCGACAGTTTTCGGGTCGACGCGGGGGCGGACAGCATCACAGATCTCGCTGCGGGCGGCCTGGATGTCTTGATCATCGAAGCCGGCGCTACAGCCAATGCGACCGTCGTCGGGAATTGGACAGCGTCGTCCGGTAGCAGCAATGCGGGCAATGCTTTGGTCACGGCGGCAGGCTTCAATGTGAACCTGACCGCGGTGGGTGGATCTGCCGGCTGGGGATTGAGCAATTCGGGCAATCTGCGGGCCGTTTCCCTGACCGGCTCTGTCAATGACGACGTGATCACGGGTGGCGGTGGCGCGGATACGCTGCGGGGCGGATTGGGCGCGGACGCGTTGATTGGCGGTGCCGGCAATGACGTCCTCCAGGGCGGTCAGGGCGCAGACACGATGACCGGAGGGGATGGGGCGGATAGATTTGCGCTCGAGGACGGTATTGAGACAATCACGGATCTCGGCTTTGGCGGGACGGATGTTCTGACGGTCTCGGCTGATGCCACGGCCTACGCCACCCTTGGTGGCAATTGGACCGCATCGGCAGCCAGTTCCAATTCTGGCCGCGCATCCCTCGCTTCGAATGGCTTCAACGTGAATTTGAGTGCAGCCACCGGCGCCAACGGTTGGGAGGTCAGCGTTCTGGACAACGTCGGGGCTCCCGGCGTCACCGTCATTGGTTCCAACAGGAATGACAACCTCCTGGGCGCGTCGGGCGCAGATTCCATCGACGGCGGCGCTGGCCATGATGCGATCAACGGGGGCGGCGGTGCAGATACCCTCTCGGGCGGAATTGGAGATGACACCATCGCCGCCGGCAGCGCCCAGTCCAGGATTGATGGCGGCCTGGGCAGGGATACTCTGCGGTTTGACGGCCCCGTGGGGATACTTGACCTGACGGGGAGTGAGAGGCCAAGCCTGACCTCGATCGAGCGCATTGATCTGAGTGGCTCTTTCAACAACACGCTGGTGTTGAATCGTGCGGCGGTCATGGCTCTGACCGAGGTCAAGGTGGCCAACACGTCCGTGATCCGGGTGGATGGCTCTGCAGGGGACAAGCTGGGTTTCAGCGAAGCAGGCTGGAGTTCCATTGGCACCCTGGTTGAGGGCGGTTTGACTTACACGCGGTTCGGATCGCAACTCGGCGGTGTCGAGGTGCAGATGGCGCAGGCGATGGCCGTGGATTTCTTTCACAGGGCGGCCAGCATCTCGGGAGAGAGCACGGGTGCGGTCGCCGAGAATGGTACGCTGACTGCCAGTGGCACGCTCATCGTCACAGACGAAAACCCGGGACATGGGGTATTCGCAGCACCATCTTCCCTCTCGGGCAACTATGGCAGCTTCAGCTTTGACGCGAGCACCGGTGCCTGGAGCTATACGCTGGACAATGATGCAGCGAATGTGCAGGCCCTGACCAGCGGGCAGACGGTCATTGATAGCCTGACCGTGACTTCACTGGATGGCACGGCCAGTCAGGCCATTACGATCAGCATCACCGGCAGCGATGAAGCGCCTCTCCGCTTCGACCTGGCAAAGCTGACTTCCACGCAAGGCTTCATCATCCGGGGTGAATCGGCCTACGATCTTCTCGGCTTCAGCGTCTCAGGCGTCGGCGATGTGAATGGTGACGGCAAAGCCGACCTGGTCGTCGGCGCACCCCAATACGGCGCCCGCAAATCAGACATCGGCGCGGCCTATGTCGTGTTTGGCCAGAGGGAAGGCGCCGGCACAGATGTGACGGTTGATGGCGTCACGCAACGGGTGGTGAATGTGGCCTCACTCGCGGACAATGAAGGCTTCATCATCCGCGGTGATGCGCCTGGCGACCAGGCAGGCTGGAGCGTCTCGACGGCCGGTGATGTGAATGGTGACGGCAACGCCGATCTGATTGTCGGCGCGTATCTGGGCGATGACGGCGGCTTGGATGCGGGCGAAGCCTACGTGGTTTTTGGCCAAGGTGGATCGGGACGCTTCGGTAATCCCTCAGTGGGAGTTACCACGCAGGATGTGTTGACCTTGACCGCCCTGACCCCGGAGCGAGGCTTCGTCATCCAGGGCGACAACGTCGACAACAAGGCAGGTCGGAGTGTATCGACGGCCGGCGATGTGAATGGCGACGGCGTCGCCGATCTGATCATCGGAGCGGCTCAGGCCGGGAATGGCGGCGAAGCTTATGTGATATTCGGGGGCAAGCTTGCCTTTGGCACGGCGTTGACACCAGGCTCGGGTGTCACGCGTCAGGTGGTGGATGTCAGTAATCTCGGCGGCTCGGAGGGTTTCATCATTCAGGGCGACGCGGCCCTCGGTCAGGCGGGCAATAGCGTCTCGACAGCCGGTGATGTGAATGGCGATGGCTTTGCCGACCTGATCCTTGGCGCACCCTATGGAGGTCTTGGGGGCGTCCAAGCTGGCCAGGCCTATGTGCTGTTCGGCGGCGCGGGGGGCTTCGGCGAGCCAGTGGTGACGACTTCGGGTGTCACGCGAAATGTGATGGATTTGACGCAGCTTACCGAATCGCAGGGCTTCGTCATCCAGGGTGACGACGGGTTTGATCAGGCTGGCCGGAGCGTCTCGACCGCCGGCGATGTGAATGGCGACGGTTTCGCCGACCTGATCGTCGGCGCGTATGGCGCCGGTGACGGCGGCGAGGCCTATGTGCTGTTCGGCGCCGCGGGGGGCTTCGGCACACCGGTCAGCGGACGGCAGGTTGTCGACCTGACCACGCTCAGCGCGTCGCAAGGCTTCGTCATCAAGGGCGGCATGGACAGCGGCAAGGCGGGGTGGAGCGTTTCGACGGGCGGCGATGTGAATGGCGACGGCTTCGCCGACCTGATCGTCGGAGCGCCTGGCGCCAGCAAGGCCTATCTGCTGTTCGGCACCACGCAGGGCTTTGGCACAGCAGTGGACGGACGGCAGGTGCTCGACCTGACCAAGCTCAGCGCCTCGCAGGGCTTCGTCATTGAGGGCGACAAGGCGGGCCATAGCGTCTCGGCGGCGGGGGATGTGAATGGTGACGGCTTCGGCGACCTGATTGTCGGCGCGACGTCCGAGAATGACGATGGTGCCGGCGCGGCTTACGTGCTGTTTGGCGGAGCATTTGGCGGCGGCTCAACCCCCGTGATCACCAACGGCACCGCGACGGGCGAAGTTCTGACTGGTGGCCGCGGCAACGACAACTTGTTCGGCGGCGGTGGCACGGATGCGCTGCGCGGTGGTGCCGGGAATGATCGCCTCGGCGTGGCCGACAGCAACTTCCGCAGCATTGATGGTGGCACCGGCACGGATACGCTGGCACTGACAGGCAGCGGCCAGACGCTGGACCTGACTGCGATTGGCGCAACGCGGATCACCGGGATCGAGGTCTTCGACTTGACGGGGGCTGGCGACAACACGCTGGTGCTCGGTGCGAACGATGCCACCTTCCTGGTGGGCAACTCCCTGTCCTTCTCTCAGTTTTCTCTCAACACAGACTTGGTCTTCGTTGGCAATTCCGGCGACACGCTCGACCTCCGGGACTTCGACCCGGATGGCACGGGCCCGGCCCCGAACCGTGAATGGAAGAAGGTGGAGGAGGATCGCAGTATCGATGGCAACCTCAGCGGCGAATATGACCGCTGGGCCTTGGACAATGGCTTTACGAAGCTGTCATTCATCTCTGTGCATAATGATCTTCAGATCCTGTAAATGGCCGGGCGCGGCGGGCGACCAAGCCTGCTGCGCCGAACAGGGTCTGAACCGCCCCGGGTTTGTCGGAGGCTCCAACTCCTGAGAGGCTGGAGCGATTCCGAGCAAGACGACGAACAAGTTTTCAACTGAGGTTCGAGGCCGCGCTGGGCGCATGGTGCTGGATCACGAGGCTCAGCATCCGTCCCGATGGGCGACGATCCTGTCGACTGCGGCCAAGATCGGCTGCACGGGCCAGACGCTGAACGAGTGGGTGAAACAGGCAGAGCGTGACACGGGGCGCCGCCCTGGCCCGACGACAGAGATGGCCGCCAGGGTGAAGCCCCTGGAGCGGGAGAACCGGGAGCTGCGCCAGGCCAACGAGATCCTGCGCAAGGCGTCGGCATATTTTGCGCAGGCGGAGCTCGACCGCCGGTTCAAGCGATGATCGCCTTCATCGACGATCACCGAGGTGTTCATGGCATCGAGCCGATCTGCGAGGTTATGCCGATCGCGCCATCCACCGACCACACGCATGTCGCCCAAAGGATCGACCCGACGAGGTGCTCGGCAAGAGCCCGGCGAGATGCAGCCCTGACGCCGCTCATTGAACGGGTGTTCGACGAGAATTTCAGCGTCTACGGCGTGCGCAAAGTCTGGCGCCAGCGGCACGCGCGAGGGCGAGCAGGTGGCCCGCTGCACCGTGGCGCGGCTGATAGAAAGCCTGGGTTTACAGGGCGTGATCCGCGTTAAGCCGGTCCGCACCACCATCAGCGACAAGGCGGTCCCTTGCCCGCTGGACCACGTCAATCGGCAATTCATGGCGCCGCGGCCCAATGCGCTGTGGGTGTCGGACTTCACCGACGTCGCGACCTGGGCGGGGTATGTCTACGTCGCCTTCGTGATCGACACCTATGCCCGACGCATCGTGGGCTGGCAGGTGTCGCGCACCGCGCATGCAGGCTTCGTGCTCGATGCGCTGGAACAGGCACTGCATGAGAGGCGGCCGCTGCATCAGGGCGGCCTGGTCCATCACAGCGATCGCAGGTCGCAATATGTCTCCATTCGCTACACCGAGCGGCTGGCGGAAGCGGGTATCGAGCCTTCGGTCGGCAGTGTCGGCGACAGCTATGACAACGCGCTCGCCGAGACCATCAATGGGCTCTACAAGGCAGAGGTCATCCACCGGCGTGGACCATGGAAGAGCTTCGACGCCGTTGAGTTCGCGACCCTGGAATGGGTGGACTGGTTCAACCATCGGCGCCTGCTCGAGCCGATCGGGAATATCCCGCCCGCCGAGGCCGAAGCCCGATACTATGCCGCGCTGGAACAGCCAGCATTGGCCGCGTGACTCAAACCAAACAGCCTCCGGCGAACCCGGGGCGGTTCGGATTTGAAGTCCGTGGCGCTTTGGGGGCGATCCTGGCCCTGGCTGAGGGCGCCCTATCCACGACGGGGTCCCAAAACGCAAAACGCCTCGGCTGTGTTGCCGAGGCGTTTGTGTTGCAAGTCAAGCTGGATGCGGGGACACGCAACCAACGATCCCATTACATTAGCGTCTACGTGTAGCTCCCGCTTGTCCCGGCGCGACCGCCTCTGAGCCCAGACCGAGTTATTCACTAACCATCGGTCAGCTACGGCGCATGGGTCGGGTCGGCATAGCCATCCGATTATCTCCTAAACAATCCCGAGGAACGCGACCTGGGCCCCGCCAGCCTGACGCTGTTGGCCGCTCAAGGAGGAGCGGTCTCTCAACGTGCAATCCTGTCTTTCAGGATCAGTGGCTACAGATCAACATAATGTCCCCGACGCTCGCTCGCCGCAGGCCTACTTCAAACCTTTCAATCTGCCTCCTGCCAAAAATCAACCGGACCGACCGATAGAGGGCCCGCGACCCGAGGCCATCAAGAAATTGTCCGCGGGCACCCGCAGCAGGAAGCTCATCCACCTTTGGATCTCCGACACCATAGGCTGCAAATCCTGAAATATTCAATTTTTCTTTATACATATAATAAAAATGCAAGTAATCTGTCAGCCGCGGTCGGACTGTTATATTTCTCTCAAAGCATGCATGAGAGATCCGTCCAGATGCTATCAAGGTATCCGATGTGTCAAAGCATAGATGCTGTATAACGACAAAATCACGAGCAGTCCGTAGCATATTGATCAGCGTCATTTCGAACTGCTTACGCCCAGCTAACTCTGGGATCATGTCGAAGCAGATCGCCGCTGCGGCAAGGCCACGCACCTGAAATTCCAGAGCGTCGACATGCAGAACGGCCAAGCCGACCGACGTAGCTGCCTGCACCCGGGCCAGATCGCGTTCGATTCCAATGCCTGGCCCTCGCGCCAATTGCTCGCCGATGCGCATTGAACCGCCGGTCCCGGCGCCGAAATCGACGAAATGGGGTTGAACTCCATCAATTAAATACGCACCGCTCTTTATGTATTCTTTCATTTCAGGACCACCCTCACATATATTAGCTCACATGGAGAAATTATAAAAATTAGAAATATTAAATAAGAAACATGAAAAGACGTGCCGTTACGTATTTTTATTGTAAAATTACGACGGCACAAGCAAGAGGCCTGTTGAGCTTTGTCGCTTTTTCGCCAATGATCTGTCCAAACACGGGATCGTGGCTGCCACCCAAGCCCCTCCGGGTTATCCGGGAGCGGCCTTTCCCAAGGCACGGCAAGTCCGGCCCGGAGGAGCCCTGGCGGTGATCCAGCCTCAGTCATTCGCGGCCCCGACCAGACCGTTTCTGCCCGAGGCCTAAAAGCCTCGATTTCTTCTCCCCGTTAGCCCAGACCCTCAGAGACCTTTGGTGACAACAGCTTAGGCCCCGGTAAGCTGAGGCGGATCTCCGAGAACGGTGAATGGGCTTGTCGGCAGGGGCCAGGCCATCGGGACCCACCTCAAGCAAATGCGGCAGGATCTACGTAGACGCCGCGCCCTTGGATTGGGCGGCAGCGCGAGCCACAGCGAAATCCAGCAGGAATTCCGCCCCGGCCTCACGATTCCGCACGGAAATGTTCCCGCCAAAACCGCGCATGGTCGCTTGGCAGATCGCCAGGCCGAGCCCGGTGCCCTTGTCGCTGTCCTTGGTGGTAAAGAAGGGTTCGAACACGCGCTCCAGCAGCCCGGCCTCGATGCCCCGTCCGGTATCGGCGACCGTGACGTGGATCCGGTCCGCCCGCTGCACCGCGCTGATGGAGATGAACCGCGGCCGGCCGGGGGGCAACTCCACCAGGGCGTCCCGGGCATTGAGCAGCAGGTTCACCAGAACCTGCTCCGCCCCCACCGCATTCGCGCGGATCAGCGGCAGTCCGTCCGGCAGGTCTAGCCGCAGGATCACCCCCGCATCGTGCAAGGCGCCGCGCATCAGGACCATCGCCCCGTCCACCACGCTCTGCAGCGCCACCTCGGCGATCGGCTGGCGGTCATCGGGCCGGCTGAACACCCTGAGGTGCTGCACCACGTACTTGCAGCGCTCCGCTTGAGCAGCGATCTGCTCCAGCGTCCCCCGCGCACGCTCGACACCATCGCCCGCGCCCGATTCCAGTACCGCCACCGCCGTCTCAGCCGCGATCGAGATCACCGCGAGGGGCTGGGTGAATTCGTGTGCGATGCTGGCCGTCAGCTCGCCGAGCATGTTGAGCCTCGCGCTGGCCGCGGCCTGCGCCCGCGCCGCCCGCTCCTCCGTCACATCAAGCAGGTAGCCCACCACGTTGAATGCCGCCGCCGGGGAGGGATCCACGAGGCAAGCCTCTTCGCGCAGCCAGCGCCAGGTTCCGTTGGGCCAGCGCCAGCGATATTCGACCGAGGCCCGCCCGTCCCGCAGCGCCCGCTCGAGAAACGTGCTCCGCTCCGCCCAGCCCGGGTTGTCCATCAGAGCCCGCATGCGGGCAGGGTCGACGAAGCTGTCAGAGCCGCAGCCGAGGATTCGTTGGAGGTTGGGGGAGACGAAATCCGGCGCAAAAGCTACGCGCGGAGACGGCGGCGCCCCCCGGAGATGCCACGCGTAGATCACCACGGGCGATGCCTCCAGCAACGCTTCCAGGCGGGACCACGCCGCCATGCTGACGGCGCGATTGGCCTGCACCTCGGCCAATTGCCGCCGGACCGCACGCAGTTCCGTCACCCGCAGGGCGGCGATGCCCGCCCCAAGCAGCAGCAGCATCCCAGCCGCGAAGGACATCCACCCCCAACGCGTGAGAACTTCCATGACGTGGCGAGAGGCCGCCCAGTCCTCCGCATAGACGACGACCAGCTGGTCGTCCCCCACGCGGCGGAAGGCCATGATCAATTCCCGCCCATCCAATGGGCTGCGCGTGCGGAGGACGCCCCGGTCCTGGTGCCGCGCGGCCAGAACAGCGGGGTGGTCCGGCAGACGCTCCCGCGCCAATTGCCGATCAGCATCCTGGCTTCGGGCAAGCAGGATGCCATCCGGCAGACGCAGCAGGGCAGCGACGCTGCCCTCGCCGAACGCGGCCTCACCCAACCGTCCCGAGAGAAGGATCGGATCCAGCGACACGACAGCGACGCCATCGAGCTTCCCGGCCGGATCCAGCAGGGGATGGGTCAGCTGGACGCTCCATCGCCCCGACACCCGACCCACCAGCGGTTCACTGAAGAAAATCGCCGGCGGCCGGTCGAAATGCACGCGGATGTGAGTCCGGTCGCTGAGGGATAGGGGCTCCCACCCCGAAGTGGTGGACCAGGTGATGACGCCATCACGATCGGTGGTGGTGACCTGCCGGAGCCCGAGGCCGCTGCGCTGCGTCATCGCAACGACATGATCGGCGATGGTCTGTGCGCCCAGGTCGCTGCCCTGCCGCAGCAGATCGTGGCGGCTCTGCAACAGATCCAACACGGTTTCGCCGGCTTCCAGTGTCCTCAGGATCGTCTGCCTCAGGCCGTCCACGATGGCGACGCTGCGCGCCCGGCTCAGGGCCTCCAGTTCGGCCTCCTCATGCGCCAGGACGGCGTGGACCAGCCATGCGCCGCCCAGGAAGAGGAACAGCCAGGCCCCCAGGGCGCGCAGCAAGAAACGGCGTCTTGGCCTGGCCTCAGGCTGGCTGGCGGCGAGTTGGCCAATTAGCTCATCCATCCCGATGCCCCGCCACTGCGGCGCCGAGCGACACCCCCTTCGGCACGGGTTGCGGCCCGCGGCGACCCGTCAGCGCGGCCAACCGATCTGATGCGGCCTATGCGGATCGTCCTCCGTCGCAGGGGCGGCGTCCTCTGGTCTGCCGAGCCCCGAGCAGCAGGCGGCGGGTACAGCACCAGGGCTCTCCGAGCGGCTCGCCGGAACGCTGGCGCGCAACTCCGGCATGGTCCGATGATATTCCATGTGCCCATGAGCCCTATCTCCAGCGCAAAACCCGGCTTGCCATGTACCACCGTCGACCGCTCCAACGGAGTTCGGCACAGAACAATCACGGTCAATTGGCGGCTTATGTAGGTCGCCCCACGCGGTTCATGATCAACGCAGCACCACTAGCGCCACGAGACACCTGACTGGTGGTATTTGCCTTCAAATAAACTCTTGTATGATTGGGACTCATTTATGCCTCATATTTTGGTCTGATTCGCCTAAGAGCGATCCCACAACAATCATAATATGAACAACGATAACCATTACTCCCACCCGAAATTCCACCGCAAATTTGATTTCGCCGCAATGGCCGATTTCATATCAAATAAATCTCACTATGTGGACAACATTGTTGACTTTTGTTGCACCTATTGCTCACCGCTTTTTCGATAATTACCATCTCGACGAAAGAGGAATTGCTCGCCGACATGAATCAGCCTTTCCGACCAGGTTCGTTTCGTCACGAAGCGCCAACCCTGACGCGGGCGAGGCCAACCGCAACAAACGAGGTTCTCGCGGTGACACAGGGCAGCCGCGAACCTACCTTGCCGGATGAATTGCGGCGGGCCTTGATGCATGAGGCGAGAACCGCTCTCGTTCCCATCCTCGGCTTCGCCGAAATCCTCGAAGCCGACCGCTTCGAGCCCGAGGTCCGGGAACTGGCAGGGTACATTAAGGGTGGGGCGCAACACCTGCAGCTGCTGATTGACGACCTCGTCACCCTCCGTGACGTCGAGATGCACGAAGGAGCCCCAAAGCCCGGCGGCGCAGCCGCGGAGCCGCTGATGAAACGGGCCGTCTCAGCCTCGGAACACGCTGCGCAGCTGGTCGGGGTCTCGATCCGCCAGGTGGGAACAACGGAAAGACGCTTCGCGGCAGATCCCGCCCTTTTGGTCCGCGCGCTTCAAATCCTGCTCTGGGTCGCGGTTCAATGCACGGCCCGCGGCAGAGCGGTTTCCATCTCCGCCAGCGCCACCGATGACGGCGTCGCCTTCCATGTGAAAAGCGGTTCGCAATTCTCGTCACCGATTGAGCTCGCCTCGAACCCTTGGCGCAATGCCGACCAGATTTCGCCTCTGGGGATCCGTCTGGTAACGGCGATCGCGCGACAGCATGGCGGAGTCCTGGAGCTCCACCCGCCGCTGCATTCCTCGTTCGACGCCACGCTCACCTTCCCGACGGACTGAAGCCAGGGCGCGCGCAGCCGGCATAAACCCAACCCACTCTACAAGTCCCCAGGCGAAGCTTGATTGGGCGGAAGCAGCAAAAGGACAGTCGACGTTGAAGAAGCTAGCGCAGCCAAGTCCGCGACGCGAACGCCTGGGCGGTAGATTTGACGAGCGTCTCGGCGGCGAGATCCGCGCCCTGCGGCGGCGTCGCGGATTGACGATCAATGAGCTTGCCGAGATTTCGGGCCTCACCGGGCAGCAGGTCTACCGGGCTGAAGTGGGAGTCGCGCGCATCACCGTTTTCGTGCTGGTCCAGCTGGCGGCCGCGTTAAACGTGCCAGTGATCTATTTCCTGACCTCCGCGAACCAGCAGAGGGCCGCAGAGTAGCCCGGGTTGAGGCAGATAGCCTTGGCCGCCGGGCATCAACTCGGCCGCGCAATTTCCCAAATTCACCCTGCCGGGCTCGATGCGGTGGTTCGGACTGCCGCCAGACCATGATTCTTGAGGTCACTCTCGCGCTCGGCGGGCAACGTAACTTGGCATGGGCACCCACCCTTTCGGCCGCGACCCTGCCAGTCAGCATGCTGCTATCCACCGGCATAGCCCAGCAACCCGACATGCCTGCTACAATAGTAAAGTTTCTTAGACAAAATTAGACATTTCTGACTCTGTGAATCGCTGACCGACGATCCAAATTGTCAAAAATGATCAACAAAAGTCCTACAGCATTCTGGAAGCACCACTTCAATGGCATCCCTGAGCAGCAACGCGGCGACGTCGGAAGGAAGCCGGGAAGGGCTTCCTGGACCGGTCGTGCTCGTGGTGGATGACGAGGCCGAGTTGGCGACCCAATTGACCGCAGCGATTGAGGTGCTGGGCTATCCCGTGGTTGCCGTGCATTCGGCACAGGATGCGTCCAAGTTGCTCGACGCAACACCGGGAATCATGGCCGTCGTCTCCGACATCCGGATGCCCGACGAGGACGGCCTCAGCTTCGCCGCCCGCGTGATGGCGGACCGGCCCGGATCCGAGGCCTTGGCGTTCATCATGATCACCGGCCACCTGGGCATAGACGCAGCGACCATCGCGCAGCGGATCTGCGGGGCGGATCTGCTTCAAAAGCCGTTTGGCCTGGCTGAGCTGAACGGAGCGCTGGCCCGCGCCATTCGGCGCGCGACCGACCGGCGCGAGGCAGCCCGGGCGACGCAGGTCAGCGAAGCAAGCCAAACCACCCCCACAGAGCCGCGCCCTGGCAAGGGCGCCACGCATTGACCGAGATGCGAAGATACCTCCAGGTCCTGGGTGGATTATCGCTTTGCCTGGCTGCGGCGGGCGCGGTCTGCTTCACCTGGATAGAACGGCATCTCGAGGACCGGGAACGACGTGAGATCATGCAGTTGGAGCGCCAGTCAATGGCCGGAGCTGAGGCGACCCGGCAAGCGATCCAGCGCATCCTCGACAAGGTGACCACGCTCGGCCTGCTGGGCGAAGTGGTTCGGCAGCAACGCATCCACGGCCGGATCGAACTGGGTACCCCGCTGGAGCGCCAGCTCGAGGAGATGACCGCCAGGCAAGGGCAGCCCGTGCGGCAGCTTGCGCTCATCGATGTGTCAGGCACTTTGCTATGGTCGTCGCAGCCCGGGCATGAGGCGGTCGATCTCAGTGACCGGGAGCATTTTCGCGTCCACGCGGAAGGCCGACGCGAGCCCTTCATCAGCGAGCCCCTTGTCGGCCGCGTGTCCGGCCGATGGAGCATCCAGGCGACGCGGCGCCTAGAATGGGCCGATGGCACCTTCGACGGTCTGGTCGTCGTATCGCTCGATCCTGCCGAGATCTCGGAGACGCTCGACACCCTGCGCGCCGCCCGGTCCGGCGTGAGCGCCCTGCTGCGCGACGACGGCGCCTTCCTCGCGCGCAGCGCCCCGTCCCCACTGCCCTATGGCACCTGGATCCGGCGCGACAACCTCGAGACCCTGCTGGCCCAGCCAAGCGGCACGCGCCGTGTGGTCAGCACATTGATGGCACGGGAGGTCATCCTGAGTTGGGAGGCGGTGCCAGGCTGGCCGCTGGTCGCTACCTTTGGAGTCCCGACAGAGCCCGTCCTCTCCGCCATCAGTGAACGGCGCCGCGAACTGCAGATAGGGGGGAGCGCGCTTCTGCTAGGGGGTTGCGTCCTGCTCTTCTCGGCCTGGGCGATGATGGCACGGCGCCGCGCGCGCCGGGCGCTCGCGACGGCCGAGGCCGAGCACCGCGGCGTTCAGGCGATGATCAACGCCCTGCCAGGCGCCGCCTACGTCGCCACCCTGGCGCCGGATGGCAGTCTCTCACGCCTCCGCCCCACAGCGGCACTCGCCGCCATGCTCGGCCACGCCGCGGGCTCGGTCGACTGGCGCTCCTATACCGACGCGGAGGGCCTGAAGGCTTGCGCAGAGGCCGGCTTGGACGCGCGCCGCCGCGGTGCTGGCGTCGCCGAGTACCGGCTGGTGCTGGAGGAGGGGCGCTCCGTCTGGGTACGCGACCACTTGCGATGCCCCTGCGTCCTGCGCGGGGAGCCTTGCGAAGTGGTGGGGCTGCTGCTGGACGTGACAGAGCAACGCGCCGCAACCGCGAAGGCCATGACCAGCGCGAAGCTGGCAGTGCTGGGCGAGATGGCGACCGGCGTCGCGCATGAGATCAACCAGCCCGCGGCCACAATCGCGCTGGCCGCGGACGTCGCGCACCTGCAGCTGAGCCGGGGCACAGTGGATCTGCCGCGGACGCTCGATGCAATGCGTTCCATCAGCGCGCAGACCAGCCGGATCCGCGAGATCATCCGCCGTGTCCAGCTCTTTGGCCGAGGGGATGATCCGCAGGCCCCCCTGACGCCGGTCTCCTTGGACGAGGCGCTGGATGGCGCCCTAGTGCTGGTTCGGGGCGCACTCGCCGACGCCTCCATCCGGCTCGAAGTTGATTTTCCGCCCGCACTGCCACCCCTGCGCGCCCGCCTCGTGGCCATCGAGCAGGTGCTGGCGAACATCCTGCTCAACAGCCGAGACGCGCTCGATGCAGCTGCCCCATTCGATCGGCGCATCCAGATCAGCTCGCGGTGTGAGGCCGCCACGGGCTTTGTCGAGGTGGTGGTGCGCGACACAGGGCCGGGCTTCCCGACAACATTGCTCGAACGCGTGTTCGAGCCCTTCGTGACGACGAAGCCTATCGGACGGGGCACCGGCCTCGGCTTGGCGATCGTCTACGGCATCATCTCAGGCTTCGGGGGAAACATCCGCGCCTGCAACGGGGATGACGGCTGGGGGGCGGTGGTCCGCTTCTCTCTGCCGATTTGGACAGGAGGCAATCATGGAAGCAGTTGAGGCGAAGCAGCGCCGTGGCGGTACGCGACACCGCATCGTTCTGCTGGACGATGACGTGGCTTATGCGGAGTCCCTTGCCGCCTTTCTGAACGCGCAGGGCTGCGAGGTTCACACCCTGCATGACGCAGACCGGCTGGAGGCGGAGATGGCCGAGGTGCAGCCGGATCTGCTGCTGCTCGACCAATGCCTCGGAACCACCACCGGCACGGATATCCTGCGCGCGATCCGCGCTTCGAGTGGGGTACCCTGCATCGTCATCACAGGGGTCTCCAACCCACTCGATCGGATCGTCAATCTTGAGATCGGCGCGGATGACGAAGTGGACAAGTCCGCCAGCCCGAGAGAGTTACTGGCGCGTATCCGCGCCGTGTCCCGACGCTGCCAGAAGCCCGCGGCACCCGGCGGCCCGCGGCGCTGGGCACTGGATGTGGACCGGCGCGAGTTGCGGCGACCCGATGGGTCGCTGTGCCATCTCACCAGCTCTGAGTTTGACCTCCTGAAGGCGCTCTGGGACGCGAAGGGCCAGCCCGTTTCGCGCGCCACCCTGATGAAGAACGTCTACCGTCGTCCCTTCACAGCCACGGACCGCGCGGTGGACACCGGGGTGCTCAAGCTGCGCGGCAAGATCGACCCTCCAGGCGCTTCCACCTCGATCAAGACAGTCCGCGGCATCGGTTACGCCTTCGTGGGCTTCCCCGACGCCGAAATCGAGGCCTGAGATGACGACGGGCTTGCCCGCGCGGGACCGGGAGAGAGAGTTCGCCTTCCTGCATGACCTTGTGCAATCCATCGGCGGCGCCTGCCTCGCGGTCGAGACGATGCAGCTGCTGCTCTCGCCGGATCACCACGACCCAGAGTTCCGCCATGCGTTGGACCGGCTGGCGGGGCAGCTCGAACAGGCGCGCGCCCTGATCCGGCAGCGCGCCGGGACGATCAAGCATGGACCCGCCGATGCCGCCTGAGTGCCCCCCCCAGCCATAGGCCGGATGCTCAGTCCAGCCGCAGCTGCAGCATCAGGCTCCCGTTGTATGCGCCCGGGCTCAACGGCTGGTCTCGTAGCAGGGCCAGACGCAACCGGAAAAGAGCGCGTCCCCCGCCCTGGCCCGGATGCTCGGCCACCACCACGCCTCCCGGCACCGAGGCCAGCGAAACGCCCACCCCGGGCAACACGCGCACCCGCGCCACGCCGCGCGGCTGGCGCAGCTCCGCCTCGCCATCCGGCCCCAGGGCGACGACCCGCAGGCGCGGCAGGGCATCGGTCGATCGCGGGCAGGAGAGGATGAGGCTCGCGACCCCCTCCCAGGGGCGCCCCACCAGACCTGGAACCGGCCCGAAATCAAGGTCGGAGACGCTCATGCGGGGCAGGTTGCCCGGCGCGCCGCAGACACCTTGCGCGGCGGCGGCCCCGCCGGACAGGGCCCAAAGCAGAAGAGCCGCCGTGCGGCGCCGGATCATTGCGCCACGCATGTCGCCACCACGGTCGGCACGGCCCGGCGCTCCGCCGGAATCTGCACATCCGCCCGGCAGCGCCGCCCATTCTCGATCACCAGCAGCGGAAAGCGCTCCGCAACATCCGTCAGGTAGAGCTCGCCATCGAGCCCGACCGTGCCGAGTGAGCGCCCATCCGCATCCCGTGCCTCGGCGTTCTGGGAGGGCACGCTGCCATCCTCGCGGACCAGGCGCAGCAGGACCGCGAGGGTGGAGTTGGTGCTGAAGCGTGCACGCACGCCCGCGTCGCGCGGTGGGACCACCACCAGCGTTGGCGAGTCGATCTGCGTCGTCATCGGCAGGTCGAGCGGGTTCACCGAAATGCGGTTGGCGTCGAAGGGCTGAAGCCCCGTAACCAAGAGGCGACCAGAGGCATCGGTAACGCCAACCGGCCGGTTCTCGTGGAACACCTGAACGCCGGGCGCGCCGAGATCCACCGATGCGACCGAGCCCGGCAGGTTGCGCCGCAGATGCACGCCATCCAGCGCGACCACTGAACCGCTGACGCGCGCGCGGGCCGCCGTGTCGCTCCCCAGCGACTGGACGCCTAGTTCCAGCTCCGTCGCCGGGCTGGCATAGCGCACATCCGCCTGGCGCAGCGGGCTGACGCCCTCCTGCGTCGCGACGCGCCATCCCAGGCCGCCGGCGAAGGGGGTTGGACGTTCCACGCTGGCGCGCCCGACCGCACCGCCGCGATCCGTGCCACCGGAGAGCGAACCTCGGACATCCCCGCCCAGCGGCATGGCGAGATAGGCCATGCCGCCACTCGTCCGGCCAGCGAAATCGGCAAAGCCGGTCACGCCCAGGGTGACGTTCTGCGCGACGGTCCTGAATAGGCTGCCCAACAGGATCTGCTGCCGGGGCGAGCCTTCGAGCTTCTGCTCGAGATAGGTGGCGCCCAGGAAGCCGAACTCGCCCAGACTGACGCCGCCCGAGACACTGACGCTGCTCCGGCGCATCGGCGCCCCTGCCTGGGCCGCGAGGTCCTTGTAGTCGCCGAAGGCCTGGCTGGCGCCGACGCCAAGGGAGAAGCTCTGCCGCGACACCTCCCAGCGTCCCGCTATCTCACCGCCCTGCCCGGCTCGGCCGAAGCTGACGGAGGGTTCCACCGTAATGGTGCCGAGCGGGTTCACCAGGATGGTGGCGCCACCCCCCACCACCCCGCCCGCCGCTGTTCCCTCCGCGCGCGCAATGGCCGTCACGCTGTCAGTCAGTCCGCGGCGGACGAACCCGCTGCCCGCCGGCAAGCCGTAGTCGAAGGAGCGGAAGCCGTAGGTGCGGCGAATGGCGCCGGCTTCGAGCGAATGCTCCGTCACGCCCTGCGCGAGCAGCCGGCGGCTGGAGAAGATGTCCACCACCCGCGTGCTGGTGATGCCTTGCGCGTCGCGCAGCGTCACGCGGACGGAGTTCGCGCCCAGCATGAGGGGAATGTCGCGGAGTTCGAAGGGGCCGGCACCCACGGGCGCGGAATATGTCTGCACGCCGTTGACGATCAGGTCGAGCGTCGAGGGGGCAGCGGCCGAGCCGCTGATGAAGGGCCGCGCGAAATTCAGAAGGTCCGGCCGGAGCAGGGTGTCGGACGCCCATTGCACGCCGCCCAGGCGGATGCGGCGCGCCCCTTCGGCACCGCCCGTGAGCACATCGCCCAAGCGGTAGCTCCAGCCTCGGTCCACGTCATCGAGCTGGTAGGTGGTCTCTAGCCTCACGACATCGCCATCACTGCGAGGTTCCGCTCCGACGGACCGCCCGAGGGCCGTCGCCGTCAGACTGCCATAGGGCGAAAAGCTGTTGAAACGGAGGAAGCCGAAGCCCGCAGTGCGCGGCCCGGTGCCGCCATCGATGCGTTGCTGCGCTTCGAGGTCGTAGTTCAGGACGGCGCCAAAGGCGGCCGGATCCACGGGCCGCCGCTGGCGCTCGGACAGGAGCAAGGCCTGGGCGTCCAGCAGTTCCTCCGGCACCGTCAGCTCCAGCACCTGCTCCTCCTCGAGGATGCGCCAGCGCAGGCCCGTGATGTCATCCAGCGAGACCTCTCCTTGCCCCGGGGGCCGGCGAATGCGCAGTTCAGCCAGATCCTCGCGGCGGATGAGCACGCGCCCCTCAAAGCGACGGACCCGAACGATGAACCGGGACTGCCCCCCGTTGATCCGGACCAGCAGGACCGCAAGCGTGCCGGGACCGTTCGCGCCGGCGCCAGCGGCGCCAGCCCCGGCTGGCGGGGGCGACTGGCCGGAGGGGGTCGGCAGGAGCGGGATGTCGCGCAGGGGCGGCTGCGATCGGACCGGCGACTGGATGGCGCGGCGGGAGGTCTGCAGCGTCACAGCGGCGAATTGATTGGCGGGGGCGCGGCGGGCGGGGACCCTCGCCACAACTTCCGGGCCCGCCGGCACCGGACCGCGGACCATCGGCGGCGCTGCCGAATCCGCCTCTGGCGGCAGGGTCCAGATCCTCAGCGAATCCGTCCCTTCCCGAAGGTCCACGACGAAGGCGCGCAACTCCGGGGTCGACACGGCACGCTGCGGGCCACGCGGAAGGCTGACGCCCAGTCGCCGCAATTCATCTCGGCTGAAATAGCGTTGGCCGCCGAAGGTGATGGCCAGAATCTCGCCGGCTGCCTCGTTGTTCACCCAAAGGCGGATGCGTTGCGTGGCGGGCTCTGCCAATCCCGCCGCAGGGGCCGGATCCTGCCGCGCGAGCAGGGCTTCGGACCCCTGGACACTGCGAACCGTGAGGCCCGGCTGCCGAAGGAGCGGCACAAGACTGTCGCCATCCGCCATGGTGCCGGGAAGCCCTCGCACCAAACCGAGATGCACGAGGTCGGCCGCCCGCATGTACAGGTCGTTGTTCTTTACATAGGCCAGGGCGGATGATGCCGCAGGGTCACCCTCCATGCGCACGCGGACCACCGAGGGGCGGGCGGCGGGATCCTGGCTAAGAGGGCGGGCCGCCTCCTGCGCGGCTCCGACACTGGGAAGGCCTGCCAAAAGCAGTCCCAACCCCATGCGGCGGCGGCAGCCAACCCCGGCAATCCGCCGTTCCGTCATGCGGTGACGCGAACGCCGTCAATCGTGAGCCGTGGGCCACTCCAGGTCGCGGCCTCCAACACCAAGCTGTCACCCAAGCGAAGGGCGGTCGGAAGGTCTATGACGAAGCTCGCCTGAGAGCGTGGGAGCACATAGCCGAGCAGGCCCGGAACCTGGGCCACCGTTGCGCCCCCACGCGAAAGGCGCACTTCGGAGAGACGCGCGTTGATGTCGCCGCGATTGCGGAGTTCAAGCACCGCGCGGCGGCCCATGAGCCGGACCGATGCATCCAGAACCGCTGCCCGCGCGCCGGCGCGCGGCGCGAAAAACACAGGCAGGCTGACCTCGAGCATGGTGGAGATGGCCAGACGCCCGCCCGGCCGGCCTTCGGGCAATTGCGTCACGAAGAGACGGAAGGCCTGCTCCACCTCCTGCGGCTGCAGCCGGTCGGCCACAACGCGGATCACCTGCGAGCGCCCCGGCTCGATCAGTGCCTGAGGCGGGCTCGCGATAAGTTCGTCGGTGATCTCGAATTCGGGTCCGGCCTCAGCTTGGCGCCACGCGCGCAGACGGACCTGCACGCGCAGAGGCTGGTCGGCCTCGCTGGTCACCCGGAGTACGTCACCCCGCGCGCGGTCCGAAAGATCGAGCCGCGTGGGCGAGACGGAGAAGGCCGGATTCAGACGCTGCGCCAGAGCCGGGCCAGTCAAGACCAGCCCGGCCGTACCGCCGGCGAGAAGAAGGCGGCGGCGGAACCTCAAGCTCAGTACTCCAGAGTCGCCGTGACGAGGTCCGTGTAGACGCCGGCTTGCACGAACTGGTTCGGCGACATGCGCGCGAAGACGGTCAGCGCCGTGGCGACGCCGGTACCAACCCCCGAATGGCTCACGCCCTGCGCCCCATCGCCCCAGACGCTGGTCCGCGCATTGTCAACGAAGAGCTGGTAGCCGACTTGGTTCGTGCCATTGCTCATCATGCGGTTCATGATGGTGCCGCCCGTCGCGGACCCACCGTTCAGCAGCACGCGGAACGGTGTGCTCAGAGTGCAACGGACCGTGATGGTCGAGGTCGCATCCGTGGGCGCAGCCACCGCGGCGTTGTAGGTGCCGAAGTCGACATTGTTCGCCTGGATGGTGCACACCGGAACCACCGTGGCGCGCACCTGGAACGTCGTCGTGTCCACTGTCTGCGCGGAGGCGCCGCCCATCCCTAGCATCATCAGCGCGGCAATGGCCGCGCTGACCCTCGTCGAGACATTCTTCATTCTGCAAACCCCCTAAAAGTCATGATTGCTACGCACTCTCCACTAAACGCTTCCCGGCGCAGAAGCGCGCTGAGAAACCATGAGTTTTGTGGTCGTCTGGATCGATCCGAAACGGTTGCTCACAGCGACGCCGCGGGCGGCTGTACGAGGAAAGACGGGAGGCAGGCAGGCTGTTGGAGCCCCCCGGCGAGCATCATGGGTCAGACGAGCCGTCCCTGACGGGCTTGGCTGCCCCAGGACCGATCGACATGGGCTTCCTGGGCAAGCAGGCAGAGCGCGGCATCATAATAATTGCCGGCCGCGACAGCGTCCGGCATGCCGCCTCTGCTTGGCGGTGCGGCCGAGCCCAGGAGAAGCGCGCGGATCGCCTGGGCGCCGGAACCAGCCGGAAAGGGCGCAGCCAGTTGCCGTCGGAGATCCACCCAGGCGGGGATTGCCGCCGTCGGATCGCCCGCCCAAAGCTGCCGGACACCCTGCAGCGCCACGTGATGATCCCGCCGCGCCCAAAGAAGGTGCAGGGGAACGCGCAAAGCATCCTGCCCGAAGCGGTGCGGGCGAAAATGCGCGGGCCCGGGTTGCCGCGTCGCAAGGTCGAGTCGAACCCAGTCAGCGGGCAGGCCGAGTGGGCCGAAGCGGCAAAGCCCAATCAGATGCTCGCCATCGGCGGCCAGCGTTGCCCAGCGCGGATCCGGGAGTACGCTATTCAGTGCGGGGAAGGCTTCGAGCACGACATAGGACGGATTGAGCTGCACTGCCTCGCGCGTTTCGAAGCCCCAGGCCCCTGGCAGAAGCAACAGGCGCTCGCCCACTCGCCTCGTCAGCGAGCCGAGGATGTCCCGCGCCACGGCACGTGCCTCTGCGTCGTAGCCGCGGCCGGGCCAGCGCCGATGCGCCTCCACCAAGGCCCAGCCATGGTAGAGATCAGCATCTGTGGCGTTGTTGTGATCTGTGATCATGCCCCGCTGGCCAATCGGTTCGAAGCGCCAGGGCAGCAGCGCGTCTCCGCGGCGGGCCATGTGCTGACGCGTCCATCGCAAGATCAGCTGGAAGCCTTCCAGGTCCTGATTGCGCGCCGCTAGGAACAGTCCCCAGGCTTGACCTTCGGAGTGCGACAATCCCCCCTGCCCTGAGTCCACCACGCGCCCGGACGGGGACACGAAGCGCTCCTTGAAGCTGGACCAGCCGCTGCTCTGCGCTCTGGCGAATTCGGGTGCGGCCGCGAGGAGGGCGGAGGCAAGGACCGCACGCCGTGACAGTGGGTTTTTGATGACAGGCATGCGCGAGGATTAGCCCTCGGCCCTTCGTGTCGCTCGCCGAGAAAGAGTGAGTTACGACGACCGACTGCGCGAGAAAACGCGACATTGTAAGCGCCACCACGCGAGCGGGGGCCCGTCGCAAAGCACGATGACTCTTGGGCTAGGCCCTCATGGTTGCGCCATCTACCCGGTCGACATGGGGGCCGCTCTAATGACAACGCGCTCGCCGTTTGGACGCACTGCGTCCAACATCAACGGGCTCTACAAGGCCTGGGGCATCCATCGGCGCGGGCCGTGGAATAACTTTGACGCCGTGGAGTTTACGACCCAGGGGAGGATGGACTGGTTCAACCATCGGAGAATCCTGGAGCCGATCAGGAATATCCCGCCCGCGGAGGCCGAAGCCCGATACTGTGCTGCGCTGGAACAGCCAGCATTGGCCGCATGACTAAAAACAAACAGCCTCCGGCGAACCAAGAGCATTTCACCATCTACCTAGCCAACAAGAAGATCAACATCGCCCACAGATCCAACTTAGGCAAGGAAAACCTATAATTATTTTATTTAGCTGCCGGCGTAGCCGAGCTTTGCGTCGGCTGAAGGGCACGAGAGAGTGGCCAGCCCCGGCTCAATCGCTTGCAGAGTAGGTCATAGCGAATACCGGCTTGTTGTGCCGCGTCGCGTAGGCTCGCGAGGCGGCCATCTAAACAGACCAGTCGTCGGGGTTTGCCCCGCCGGGGAACATCGGCGCGCCATACCGCATTGAAGCGCTGCAGTGGCTGCGTCTCATCCAGTCGGACTAGCCGATGCTTGGGTGACGGCCGGGGGCCGACATCGCGGAGAAAGGCGAGGAAGCCCGCTCCCTTTGGGGCGCACCAAGTGTTGCAGGCAGGGACTGCGCTCCGGCCGTGGATTGTCGCCAGCCAAATATCGTATTCGGGCAGCCGAGTTCCGTTCGATCTGAAGCCGTGCCGCGTAGATCGCTCCCGCGTAACGTCGTTCCTTAGGCAACCGCAACTGAGAACACGCCCAAATTTGAGCGCGTCTTCACGCACTATGGATTTCCGGCCGCAGACACACTCACAAAGCCAGCGCCGCCGGGAAAACCGTCCGCGCCAGACATAAGGATCATCTTCGTATATAATACGCAATCGACCAAATTTTTCGCCAATACCAACTGAAATTCTTCCCTCAATTTTGGTATTACATGGTCTTAATACTGAATTCACTGAAATTGCCTTACCTACAACAACAGTAAATCTATATAGCACGAAAGAAACGTGCAATTTGCTGACTTTATATTATTTTTGTAAAGATAAACGTTTGGTCCCAACATCAATGGTGGAGTCTTCTAGACCGTATGGAGGGATGCGCGATGAGCCAAGCTCTTCACGGTTGCGCCAGCACGACAGAGACAATCCTGAAGTTTGAGTCGCCCCGGGTTTGTCGGAGGCTCCAACTCTTGATTATCCGTCGCGGACCGCATCGCGGTCGAAATGCACGCCATGCAGGCCGCGCAAAAACACCTCGAAAGCAAAGGGTGGCGCGTGAAGGGCGTAAGCCGCAGCAGGTCCTACGACCTGCACTGCACGAAGAAGGGTCAACCGGAACTGATTGTCGAGGTCAAAGGCACCAGGTCTCGAGGTGAGCAGGTGGTGCTCTGTCAATCGGCGTCCAAAAAGGACCCCTTATCGGCGTCCAAAAGGGACCCCCCTTTCCATCGCGCTTCGCCCCGCGGTGTTGCCCGGCGCGGAGCCGTAGGCGCAGCGGCGGGCCAC
>JAIYDS010000147.1 GCA_027487385.1 Acetobacteraceae bacterium
CTCGATGAGGTGGATGCCTATCCCGGCGATGTCGCCGGCGAGGGCGATCCCATTGCTCTGGCCGAGGCCCGCGCCCGCACCTTCGGCTGGCGGCGCAAGGCCTTCCTGGTCAGCACGCCGACCATCGCTGGCCGCAGCCGGATTGAGCGGGAGTATCTCGCCTCCGACCAGCGGCGCTTCTTCGTACCGTGCACAGCGTGCGGCGAGATGCAGTGGCTGCGGTTCGAGCGCCTGCTTTGGGAGAAGGGAGCGCCGGAGACGGCGCGGTATCACTGCAGCGCCTGCGACCATCCCATGCAGGAGCACGACAAGACCGCGATGCTCGGTGGCGGCGAATGGCGCGCGACGGCGGAAGGCCAGGATCCGCACACGATCGGCTTCCACATCTCGGCGCTGTATTCGCCGGTCGGTTGGCTCTCCTGGGAGCAGATCGCCCGGGATTGGGAGGCCGCCCAAGGCAAGCCCGAGGACATCAAGACCTTCAAGAACACCGTGCTGGGCGAGACCTGGCAGGAGCAGGGCGAGGCCCCGGATTGGGAGCGGCTGGTCGAACGGCGCGAGGACTTTCCGATGGGCGTGGTCCCCACCGGCGCGCTGGTGCTCACCGCTGGCGTCGACGTGCAGGACGATCGCCTCGAGTGCGACGTGTGGGGCTGGGCGGAGGGTTTCTCGTCCTGGCTCGTGGACCACGTGGTGATCCCGGGCAGCCCGCGGGATCGCGCGCCCTGGGACGACCTGGCGAAGCTGCTCGCGCGGGACTGGCCGCGCCTTGGCGGTGGTGCGACGCGCATTGCCCGCCTCTGCGTCGACACCGGCGGCCGCGACACCGCCGCCGTCTATGGACACATCCGCCGCCTGCGGGATCCGCGGATCGCGCCAACCAAGGGCATTGATGGCTGGAACCGGGCGCAGCCGGTGCAGGGCCCGACGGCGGTGGATGCGCTGGTGAACGGCCAAAAGCTGCGGCGCGGCCTCAAGCTCTGGACCGTGTCCGTCTCGACCTGGAAGGCCGATCTCTATCGCCGGCTCTGGCTGGGGCGCGGCGACACGGAGGAGCTGCCAGCGGGCTGGGTGCATCTGCCGCGCGCGATCGAAGTGGAGTGGGTCAAGCAGCTGGTCGCCGAGCAGCTGCGCACCACGAAGGATCGGCGCGGCTTTGCTCGGCAGGAATGGGCCAAGCTGCGCGAACGCAATGAGGCGCTGGACTGCGCCGTGCTGGCCCGCGCCGCGCTCTGGCTGCTCGGCGCCGATCGTTATGGCGAGCAGTTCTGGGCGCGGCTGCGGGATGAGGCGGCGGATGCGCCGCTGCGGCCAAGCGAGGTTCCCGCCGCTGGGAATGTCGCTTCCCCATCGCCGACGTCGCAGGCCGCGGCGGCGCCGCCATCAGACTGCCAGCGCCCGCGTGGCTGGCTCGCGCCGCGGAGCGGCTGGCTTCGCTGAAGGAGGACGATCATGGACCCGACCGTCCTCGCCTGGGCGCTGGCGCAGCCTGCTGGCACCCGCGCGGCTGTGCTGGCCGCCGCCTTCACCGGCGGCACCACGCGCGTGACCTTCGATGGACGCACCGTGGAATACCGCTCCCTGGATGAGCTCGGCCGCGCGCTGTCCGTGCTGCACGCCGCAGAGAACACCGCCGCGCGCCGGCCCAGCGTCACCTTCGCCAGCTTCTCGCGCGAGGGCAGCAAGTGATGGGGCGCATCCGCGATGCGTGGCACGCCCTCCGCGGCTATGCCGCCGCGCAGGACAGCCGCGCCTCGAGCTGGGCCGCCTCGGGCGGTAGCGCCACCGCGGAGGTCGGCGCAGCCGCGCCCACAGTCGCACGCCGCGCCCGCGACGCCGTCCGCAACGACCCCTACGCCGCCCGCATCGTCGATCTCTGGACCGGCAACGCCGTCGGCGCCGGCATCACCACGCGCTGGCCCGACAAGTCCCATGCCGAGGCTTGGCGCCGGTGGTCCGACAGTACCGCCTGTGACGCCGAGAGTCGGCTCGACCTCTATGGCCTTCAGGCCCTGGTCATGCGCGCCGTCGTCGAGAGCGGGGAATGCTTCGTCCGCCTGCTGCCGGCGGACATCACGCCGACGAACCCGATCGGCCTGCGGCTCCAGGTGCTGGAGAGCGACCACCTCGACACGGCGCGGCAGGGAGTCCTTGAGGGCGTCCCCACGCTGCAGGGCATTGGATTGGGCGAGGCCGGTGAGCCGGTCGGGTACTGGCTGCATCGCGTGCATCCCGGCGCGTCCTGGGTTCTTCCGGGGGGTGCCACCTGGTTGAGCAGCCAGCGCGTCCCCGCCCGCGACGTGCTGCACATCTATCGCAAGCGCCGGCCCGGCCAGCTGCGCGACGTCTCCTGGCTGGCGCCCGTGCTGACGCGGCTGCGCGACCTCGGCGACTACGAGGCCGCCCTGCTGATGAAGGCCAAGATCGAGGCCTGCCTCGCCGCGGTGGTGTCCGAGGATGGCGACGAGGCCATGACCGGCCCGGCCTCGGGCCTGCTGCGGGATGCCCAGGGGCGCACGGTGGAGAGCTTCGAGCCAGGCATGATCCTGTATCGCCGCGGCATGGGGTCCGTGGAGGTGGTGAACCCGTCGGGTGGCGGATCACATGCCGCCTTCGCGCGCCGGGCGCTGGAGGCCTCCGCCGTCGGCACTGGCCTGACCTACGACCAGGTCGCCGGCGACCTGACCCAGGCGAACTATTCCTCGCTGCGGGCGGGAAAGATCGAGTTCCGCCGCCTCTGCGAGCAGGTGCAGTACGGCATGCTCATCCCCATGCTGGTGCGCCCCATCGCGGACCGCTTTCACCAGCAGGGCGCGCTGCTCGGGCTGTGGAGCCCGGATGTCCCGGAGGGCTTGTCCCACGTCCCGCCCGCGCACGAGATGATCGACCCGCTCAAGGACACCACCGCCCTCATCGCGCAGGTCCGCGCTGGCTTCGTCCCTCAGCCCGAGGCCGTCGGCGCCTTCGGCTACGATTTCCGCCAGGTGATCGAGATGATCCGCGAGGCCAATGCCCTGTTAGATGACGCCGGGCTGTCGCTCGACACCGACCCGCGGCGCGTCGCCAAGTCGGGCGCGGCCCAAGACGCCGCCCAACTGGCCGCCATCGAGATCGCCGCCACAGGCGCTGCAGCGCCTCGTGCAGACGCGCCAGCCGATGCGGGCGCCGCCCCCAATCTAGGAGCATCCCCATGATCGCAGGCGCCTACGACTGGACCGACGACATGCTCAAGATCAAGAGCATGCAAAAGAAGTTCCGCGACAGCTTCAACGGCACCGAGATTAACCCGGCGCGGTGGGAGGTCGCAGCCAGCGGCGGCGGCATCACCCACACCGTGGCGGATGGCGCGGTCACCATCTCGACCGGCACGACCCTCGACGATGAGCTGACGCTCACCAGCCGCACCACCTTCACCATCCCGCTGCGGGTCATGGTGGCGGTGAATATGAGCCAGCGCATCGTCGGCCAGTCGGTCTGGCTCGAGCTGGTCAGCATCGATCCCACCACCGCCCAGCCGGACGGGCGCAGTGCCGCGGCATGGCGGCTCGACGGCGCCAGCGCCACGCTCGCCAACTACGAGGTCGCCAGCGAGGGCGCACCGCGGCTGGGCAGCGCCTCGGGCAGCACGATCCCGACAACGGCCCCGGCCGGCTGGTCGGTGCTGGAACTCGAGCCGACCAACGACGAGTGCTACTTCCATGGCCGGTTGATCGACACCACCGCGGCACGCTCCAACTCCTATGTCCGCCACCAGCAGATCCCGGAGCCGAATGCGCTGTATCGCTTTCGCATCCGGGTGCGGAACCGCCAGTACATCAACGGCATCTCCGCGGTGGCGAACAACGGCGGTGGCGCGGTGCGCATCACCCGCGCGGCGCATGGCTTTGCGACGAACGATGTGGTGAACGTCGCCGATGTCTCCGGCGTGCCCGGGGCGAATGGCAGCTTCACCATCACGGTGATCGATGCGAACAGCTTCGACCTGGTCGGCTCGACCTTCACCGGCGCGTATCTGAACACCGGCTGGGCGTCGGTCTCGCGCAACCTGGCGCCGGTCTCAAACACCGACATCAGGGTCCAGTTCGTCACCATCGCCGACTACGCGGAGCTGACCACCGAGATCACCGCCGGTCGAGGTCAGTCGGTGGCAGGCCAAGGGCTGGGCGTGAATGTCCTCAGCACCGTGCCGCCGGCCGTCACGCCCGTGGGCGGCCAGGCCCGCGGTACCAGCGGCGCGCTGCCGGTGCTGGCGGCCACCGGCTACTCGGCCAATCCGGTCGCCGTCACCACGGCGCGTGGCGTGGATCTGCTGGCGACGCTGATCGGCGCGCTGGTCACCAAGCCCTACGCGATCCCCGAGGCCGACTGGCAGTACGCCGCCGCAGCGGGCGGGATCATCAACACCACCGACGTGGTGCTCCGGGCGGCGGCGGCCGCCGGCATCCGGAACTACGTCACCTCGATCGACATCCGCAACGCGCATCCGACGGTGGCGACCGAGGTGGTGATCAAGGACGGCGCCACCGTGATCTGGCGGCAGCTGCTGCCGGCCGCGATGGCCTCTCCGGTGGAGATCACCTTTCCCACGCCCCTGCGCGGCACCGCGGCCACGGCGATGAACGTTGCCTGCATCACCACCGGTGCGCAGGTCTACGTCAACGCGCAGGGTTTCGCCGCGCCGTAGCGGCGCTGCCCAGGAGAACGCCTCATGACCGAGCCGATCGAACCGGGCGGGGACCTCCCCGCGCCGGAGGCCAGGCCTTTGCCCGATCGACTTCCCACCGCTGGGCAGTCGATCACCGCCTGTCGGGCGCTGGCCGCGCCCGTCACCGTCAATCGCGCCGCGCGCACGGTCGAGGTGGTGTGGTCCACCGGCGCCCGGGCCCGCAACTTCGTGCCGCCCTATGGGCCGATCCTCGAAGAGCTCGACATGGCGCCCTCAGCGGTCCGCATGGACGCCCTGCGCTCTGGCCGCGCACCCGTGCTGGACACACACCGGCGTGCTGGCACGCGCGACGTGCTGGGCCGCGTCACCGCCGCCCGCCTCGAGGCCGGCCGCGGCTACGCCACGCTCCAGTTCAGTGGCGCCGATGACGTGGAGCCGGTCTGGCAGCGCGTGGCCGACGGCACGCTGCAGTCTGTCAGCGTCGGTTACCGGGTGCATCGCTACGACCCACGGCCCGACGCCAGCACCGGCCAGACCATCCACCGCGCCGTGGATTGGGAGCCCTACGAAATCTCGATCGTGCCCGTCCCGGTGGATGGCCTGGCCGTGATCCGTGGCGAGGGGGACCAGGGCACCCCCGCCACCGCCATCGAACCCGCCCTGATTGAGGAACCCACCATGCCCGAGACGACGCCGGCTCTGCCGGATCCCGCGCCGGCGCCGCCCGCGCCGCCCATCGCATCCACGCCCCAGGAGAACCCCGTGACCACCGCACCCACCGCCGCACCCACCGCTCCGCCCGAGCCGACCCGCGCTGCGCCGCCGGCCCCCGACTTCGAGGCCATCCGCGCCGAAGCGGAGCGCGCCGCGGTCGAGCGCATCGCTGGCTATGAGCCGGTGCTGGCCGCGGCCCGCGGACTGGTGACCGCCGACATGCTCGACACCATGCGCGAGGCCGCCATCCGCGACCGCGTCTCGCCCGAGGTGCTGCGCGGCCGCCTGTGGGAGGCCTTCACCAGCGGGGCCGCGCGTCCGTCCCTGCCGGCACGCCCCGACACTGGCCCCTCCAACGAGGACCCGTCGCAGCTCCTCGACGCCATGGCCGAGGCGCTCGCCGCCCGCACCATGCCGGGCTACCAGGCGCCGGCCACCGGCCGCCACACCGAGTTCCTGGGCTGGCGGCCCTCCGACATGATCGGTGAACTGCTGCGCGCCCGCGGCGAGCGGAACGTGCCGCGCAACCCGACTATCCTGGCCGAGCGCGCCTTCCACACCACCAGCGACTTTCCGGCGCTGCTCTCCGCCGCGGCCAACAAGATGCTGCTGGCGGCCTATGCGCCGGCGGCACCCACCTACCGGACGCTGTTCCTGCGGCGAGACTTCCGCGACTTCAAGCCGCACCGGCATCTGCGTGTCGGTGACTTCCCGACGCTGCTGCCGCTGTCGGAGAATGGCGAGGTGCAGGCCGGCACCATGTCGGAGAGCCAGGAGCTGGTCTTCCTGCAGACCTTCGCCCGGCGCATCCGCGTCACGCGGCAGATGCTGGTCAACGACGATCTCGGCGCGTTCACCGACTTCGCATCCATGATCGGCCGCCGCGTCGCGGACTTCGAGAACGCCACGGCCTACGCGCTCGTGAACAGCGCGGCCGGCGACGGCCCCACGCTCATCACCGGTGCCGCGGCGGTGTTCGGCACGGCAGCGGCGCGGGCCAACAAGGCCGGTGCCGGCACGCTGCTGGACCTGCCGAACCTGGCGCTGGGTCGTGCCGCGGTCATGCGCCAGAAGACCCTCGACGGCCTGCCCATCGCGGTCGGCGCGCAGATGCGGCTGCTGGTCGGGCCGAACCAGGAGCTGGCTGCGCGCCAGCTCACGGTCTCGGTGCAGGCGACGCAGACCAGCAACGCCAACGTCTATGCCGGCTTCGTGCAGCCGCTGGTGGAGCCGCTGATCCCGAACAACCGGTGGTACCTCTTCTCGGATCCGATGGCGGCGCCGGTCTATGTCTACGGCTATCTGAACGGCGCAGAGGGTCCGCAGGTTACCACCGGGAATGTCCAGGGCGTCGACGGCGTCGAGGTCAGCGTGATCTTCGACTTCGGCGTCGGCGCCATCGACTGGCGCGGCGCCTGGTTCAACCCGGGCACCTGATCCCGGCTCTCCCCCTTCCATCGTGAACCCATGCAGAGGGCGCCCCATCGGGCGCCTTCTGCGTTTCTGGAGACCCAATCCCCATGCGCAACTATGTGCAGCCCGGCGACAGCCTGGCGCTCGCCGTCCCCTATGCGGGCGGCGTCACCTCTGGCCAGGGCGTCCTGGTCGGCGCGCTCTTCGGTGTCGCCGCCGTCGATGGCGTGCAGAACGTCGTCATCGAATGCCAGACCAAGGGCGTGTTCGACATCACGAAGGAGCCAGCGCTGGCCATCACCGCCGGCGCCCGCCTCTTCTGGGACAATACCAACCGGCGCCTCACCACCACCGCAGCGGGCAACTTCCAGGTGGGTCTCGCCACGGTGGCGGCGCTGGCCGCGGACACCACCGTCCGCGCGGTACTGCTGCGCGTTCCGGCGTCCGGGACATGAGCATCGATCCCAAGGCCACGCGGGGCTATCGCAACCGCAACCCGGGCAACATCGAGCATGTACCCGCCAACAAATGGCAGGGGCTGGCCGATCCCCCCTCAGACGGGCGCTTCTGCCGCTTCACGAGCCATGAGTTCGGCATTCGCGCCCTGGCGGCCCTGCTGGTCACCTACCAGGACCGGCACAAGCTGCGGACGCCGCGCGCCATCATCGAGCGCTGGGCACCCAAGGTGGAGAACGACACCGCGGCCTATATCGCGGTGGTGGCGCGGCGCATTGGCGTCGGGCCAGACGATGCCATCGACCTGCATCGGCACGATCACCTCCGCCCGCTGGTGGAGGCCATCATCCACCATGAATGCGCGGGACTGACCTATCCGGCTGGCGTCATCGATCGCGCACTGACCCTCGCGGGCATTCCCCCGGCCGCGCCGGCGACGCTGCGCGAAGTCGCGACTGTCACCGGCACCGGGCGTGGCGCGGTGCTGGTGGGTGCAGCCGGCATTGCAACCGCGGTCGCGCAGGCCGCCCCTGCCATCCAGGCGCTGGGCACCCTGGCACCGGCCGTCGCCATCGCGGTGATCGTCGCCGCGGTGGTCGGCGTGCTCGCCTGGCGCCTGCGGCGACCCGCATGAGCGCCTTCGCCGCGGCCATGGACGCGCTGGCCGCAGATCCGAACATCGGGACGGATGCGAGCTATCGCGCGGGCGGGACCGGGGCGCCGGTCCTGCTCCGCGTGGTCCGCTCGGCACCCGATCGGCTGGGCGACGCCTTCGGCACCAGCGTCATCCAGGCCAGTGATGTCCTGACCGTCGCCATCGCTGCGCTGCCTGGCGTCGAGGCGGACGACACCTTCACCCTCGGCGCCGACACCCTGACCGTCCAGCACGCAGAGCGGGACGCCGTCGGCATCGCCTGGCGCGTCTTCTGCCGCCGCTAGGAGAACCGCCATGATCGACCCGGAGCGCATCGGCGGCATCGTGGGTGAGGCGCTGCTCGCCGGCGCCCTGGGTGCACTCGGGGCGATGGCCCGCTTCTCTTCCACTGACCGGCCGCTGCTGACCCGCGCCTATCTGCTGCACGCGCTGGCCGGTGGCAGCCTCGGCACCGGCGCCTGGCTGATCGCCCATGCCTTCGAGCTCGACGGTTGGTGGCTCTTCGCGGTGGCGTGGCTGGCCGGGACGCTCGGCTATGCCGCGCTGCATGACCTGCTGCTGCGCATCCTCAGCCGCAAATTCGGCGGGCGCTGATCCATGCGGCTCGGCGCCAGCATCGTGGGCGACCTCCGCAAGGCGCTGGCGGACGAGGTGCGGGCCGGCGAGCGCGCGGCCATGACCGCGATCCGCGCCGAGACCGAGCAGGTGAAGGCTGAGCTGCGCCGGCAGGTGACCACCGCTTTCTCGGGCAACGCGCGCGGCATCGCCAATGCCTGGCGGTCGATGATCTTTCCGCGGAGCGGCCAGTCGCTGCGACCGGCGGGGCTGGTCTTCACCAAGGTGCCGAACGTCATCGACGCCTTCGAGCGTGGCGCGCTGATCCGGGCCAAGGGTGGGCGGAAGTTCCTCGCCATCCCGACCGGCTTCAATGCGGCCAGGGGACGCCGTGGGCGTGGCGAGAAGGGCATGCGCGTGACGCCCGCGCAGATGGTCACCTCCGGGCAGGCCTTTCTCCGGCCGTTCAAGTCAGGCCGAGGCTTCGTGTGGTGCCTGCCGCTGCGGCAGGGCGAGCAGACCGGGCGGCGGCGCAGGACCCGGCTTGTGGCGGGTGGCGTCACCGAGGTCGGCACCGCCAACCGCAAGGGCCGCGAGGCCTGGGCACGCGGCCTACTGGAACAGGGGATGGTGCCGATGTTCCTGCTGCTGCCCCAGGTAAAGCTCGCCAAGCGGTTGGATGTGCGCGGCGCGGCTGAGCGTGGGCTGCGACGCCTGCCAGGGCGGTTTGTCGCGGCCTGGGAACGCGAGAGCGGGAGGGCCGCGTGAGCGCGCGCGAGAGCGCCATCGCCGCGCTGCACAGCCGGCTGGTCACGGCGCTCGCCATCCGCAACCCGGCGCCGCTGGTGCTGCGCGGCGAGACCATTCCGCAGCGCATCGCCCCGGGCGGAATCGTCGTGGTCCGCGATGGCGAGGCGGTGGAGGAGACACCGATCCTCTCGCCGCTGGCCTGGCAGATCGAGCATCGCGCCGAGGTCGAGATCACCGTCGCCGGCGCCACACCCGCCGCGCGTAACACAATGCTCGACGCGCTACTGGTCGATGTCGCCGCGGCCATCACCGCCAACCGCACCCTCGGCGGCACCGTCGAATGGGCGCAGCCCGGCAGCGCCGCCTTCGAGGATGTCGAGTTCGAAGGTGCAGCCGCCGCCCGCGCCGCCGCCATCCCCGTCACCCTCTGGTTCACCGTCGCCGGCTCGCCGCTGGCCTGATCCCCCTCCAGGAGAACGCCCATGCCCCGTGCCATCGGCGCGAATTGCCGACTGCTGACCTTTCCCGAATCCACCTACGGCACTGCGCCAGGCGGCAACTGGCGGCGCATGCCGTTCCTGTCCTGCGATCTCGGCGCGGAGCAGCCGCTGCTGGACGCCGACGTCATCGGCGTGGGTAGCAACCGGGATCCCGCGGCGCCCTTCCTGGACACGGTCACGGTCGCTGGCCAGGCGGTGGTGCCGGTCGACCTGATCAACATCGGCCACTGGCTGCGACTGCTGCTGGGCGCGCCCACCACCACCGGCACCACCAACTTCATCCACACCTTCGGCTCGGGCGCGGCGTCGCTGCCGAGCAATGCGATGGAGATCGGCTATCCGGACGTGCCCAGCTTCGATGTCTGCACCGGCGTGCGCGCCGACACGCTGGAGATGGATTTCACGCCGACCGGTGCCGCGACGGCGACTTTCGGGCTGCTCGGCCAGGGCTCGGCGCGCACCGGTGCCACGTCCGGCGGGACGCCGACCAGCGCGGCCTATACCGCCTTCAACAAGGCCCAAGGATCCATCACGCGGAGCGCAGCGGCGCTGGCGCAGGTTACCGGCGCGCGGCTCACATATGCGAACGGAATGGAGGCGGTGCGCACCATCCGCGCCGATCGCCGCGTGGAGGGCGTGGATCCCGGCATCGCGCGCTGCACCGGCCAGATCACCGTGCGCTTCGAGAACACGACGCTGCTCGCCCAGGCGCAGGCGGGCACCTCGGCCGAATTCGCCCTGGCCTTCACCATCGATGCCAACCGCAGCCTGACCATCACCCTGCACGAGGTCTATCTGGCGCTGGCCAAGACTCCGATCGAAGGGCCAGCTGGCGTCGAGGCGAGCTTCGATTTCAGGGCCGCGTTCAACGCGACGGCGACGCGGATGATGACGGCGGTGCTGCGGAACCAGCAGGCAGGGGCGGAGTATGCGTGACCTTACAACCGGAAGTCCCGCGGGATTGAACGGAAGCCATCCATTCCTCCACAACACTGCTGCAACGCTTCGATCGCAACTGGCAGCGCAGCTGTGGTGTTCGATGTGGCTCTATATCTTTGCGACTAGATGGTCAGTGAGCGCTCGAGCACTCATGGCGGGAGGGTCGAATGGGATGTGCTTCTGCCGACACATTCCGATCAGCAAAGCGGCCGAGAAATTCCAAAAATGGCTGTTGTCAGATAGCGCCGTGTTCTTCAGGATCGTCTCCATTCGAGTGGCTACTGAAAAATAGTCACCGTTGCCGCCGTGTTCCCAGATTGGCGTGATCTCGTGCAGGATGAGCGCAGCCAAGGCGAACGACATGGAGCGCCTCTGCAAGACCGCAGCGTAGCTAAATCCCTTCGACGCTGCATATTCCGCCGCTTTGATCGTGACGAACTCGCGCGCCCATACGTCGCACGCCAATTCTTCCTCGGTCCGCTCAGCTGGTCGCTTGCTGTCCCTGTCGAGCATGACGTGGCGAAACTCATGGAACAGCGTGAAGGCGACGGCCGACCCGGTCAGATCGAAGGCGGCTTTGTGCTGTTCATCATTAAATCCGTTCCGAGAAGATGTGGGACGGGGGATATCGGGGGGCCAGGGCGCATCTTTAGCGTCGGCAGAGCTCATGAACGCATGCACTGCGGCGATTCGTTCCTTGTAGGCGCGCTCTTCGTCGGCAAGCCCGGCGTCTTGCTGTAGGAGGGTAGCGATGGGCACACCAGATACAGCGGAAGCGATTACTGAAGGACTGTATGTCTCGATGGCCCGCCAGCCCGAGAACCCAATCAGCCAGAACACATCGACCATCTTCACGTCAATCGCTATGCGATCGCGATCTGCATTCAGCGTCATGCCTTCGCGATCTTCGACAATGACCTTCGGGGCGTAGTCGCACCAGAGCTGCCGAATCTCGGCCTCTCGTTCGGGCGCGGCGCCGATCATGCAATTCATCAAATCTGTTTGGGCCGGATCCATCTAGTCCTCTTGTAATGACGGTGCGCAGGAATACGCGCGGTAGGACGCAGCACTTCAAAATCAGAGTTCGTAGCTGCCATCACAGCGGCTCGGCTCATTGACTTTGCATATCTCACCTTCGTCTCGAATCCAGAGCAACCCCCGCGAGCTCGAGATTGCCGAAGAACACGTGCACACGTTGGTTCAGCCCACCCGTGCTGACGCCGATAGCACGGTGGCCTCAAGCGGACCTTCCGAACCACTCCCATCAACTAGGATTCATCGTCATGCTCACCCTCGACCTCCCGGTCGAGCCGTACTGGCTCGACCTGCCGCGCGGCGTCCGCGTTGAAATCCGCCCTGTCACTACCGCCGTCATGGCCGCGGCCCAGGCCGGCTCCGCGCGCCGCCTCGGCGCGCTGCGGGCCGCGGAGACCGACCTAGACCCCGACATGGCCCGCGGCCTGGCCTTTGCCTTCCTGGTCAAGGCGCTGGCCCGCCACGCCGTCACCGCCTGGGAGGGCATCGGCGATGCCACTGGCAAGCCGCTGCCGCTCTCCCCCGAGGCCGTCGAGCGGCTCATGGACATGGACGAGATGGCCGCCGCCTTCTGGGACCGCGCCACCGGCCCGGTTGCCGCCGTGGCCTTGGAGGGAAACGGCTGAGGGCCCGCGCCGAATGGCACTTCGGCCAGGGCCCTGACTACTGCCGCGGCTGCGCGGCGCTCGACCGCGATTGCGGCCTGGCTTGCCCCTACGCCGCCCACGCGCCCGCCAGCGTCGAGGGCGCCGCGTGCTGGGCCGCCGGCACCACCTGCGCCACAGCGACGATGGCCGGCCTCGATCTCGACATGCCGGCGGCGCTCGCCACCGCGCGCGAGATGGGCGCCTCCGGCTGGGCCGCGGCGGAACTGCTGCTGGCCATGCGCATGGGCCTCGCCGCCGGCAGCGCCGCGCGCCGCACGGATCCCCCCGGGCCCTGACCACCACACTGACGCAGGAGGCGTGACGCATGGCGGATAGCACGCGCCGCGTCTCGGTCCGGCTGTCGCTGGACGACGCCGCCCGGGTCAAGCAGGAGCTGCGCGAGGTCGGCGAGACCGGCCAGCGCAGCCTGGAACGCATCCAGGGCGGCGCCGACCGCGCCTCCCGCGCGCTCGACCTGCTCGACGTCGCCGTGCGCGGCGTGCAGATCGCCGGCCTCGCCGCTGGCCTGCGTGCGGTGGTGGTGGCTGGCGACGCGCTCACCCAATCCATGGGCCGGCTGAACACCGCGCTGGGCTCGGTCGAGCGCGCCGGCGAGATCTACGACCGCCTCTATCGCGACAGCCTGCAGACGGGTGTGGCCGTCCGCGAGAGCGTCGATGCCTTCGCGCGCTTCTCGATCGCGGCCCGCGAGATCGGCGCCACCTCCGACCAGGTCGCCACGCTGGTCGGCGGTCTGCAGCGCATTGCCATCGCCTCCGGCGCCAGCCAGCAGGAAATCGCCTCCTCCACCCAGCAGCTCGCCCAGGCGCTGGCCTCGGGCACGCTGCAGGGCGACGAGCTGCGCAGCATCCTGGAAGGCCTGCCCACGCTGGCGCAGGCGCTGGCCCGCGAGCTCGGCGTGTCCATCGGCGAACTGCGAAAGCTCGGCTCCGAGGGCAAGCTCACCGCCGACACGGTGTTTCCCGCGCTGCTGCGTGCCGTCGAGCGGCTGAACGGCGAGTTCGAGCGGGCGCCGCTTTCCGTCGGCCGCGCCTTCGGCCAGCTCACTGCCGCGGCCGACCAATTCCTGGCGCGGCTGGATCAGGCGATCGGCCTGTCCAACGCGCTGGCCCGTGCCTTGTCCGGCGCCGCCCGCGTGCTGGACGGCGTGCGCCGCGGCTCCGGGCTGCTGCTGCCCTCGGAGCAGGAGGCCGATCGCCGCGCCCAGGCCGAGGCGCTGCGCGCCCAGATCGCCCGTCTCGAGGCGGAGAACGATGGCCGCGACAGCCTGCGCTCGCAGCCCCGGCGTGGCTCGATCCAGGGCGGGCTGGTCGGCACCGCCCAGCAGCAGGCCGGCGTGGATCGCGCCGCGCGGCTGGAGGAGCTGCGCCGGCAGTATGCCGAGCTTCAGGAGGAGATCACCCGCGGCGAGCAGGCCGCCGGTGAGCGCCAGCGCACCGAGCAGGAGGCCGCGGCTGGCCAGGCCGCCGAGGCGCGCCGCCGCCGCACGGCCGCGGATGCCGAGGAACTGCGCAAGGCGCTCGACGACCGCTTCCGGATCAACAGCGAATATGAGGACCGCGTCCGCCGCCTGCGTGAGGCCGAGGCCGCGGGCGGCATCACCGCCGCCGACCGCACCCAGCTGGAAACGCTCGCCCTCCGCGAGCGCGACGAGGCGCTGCGCCGCATCGAGGGCACCACCCGCCGCGTGGCCGCCATCCCGCGCCCCGACCGCGAGGCCGAGCGCGAGATCAACGACATCATCCGCGAGCGCGAGCGGCTGATCCAGAACAACGAGAATGCGCAGGAGCGCTACACCCGACGCCTCGAAACCCTCGGCCGGCTGGTGGAGCGCTCCGAGCGCATCGGCCGGCCCATCCCCGACGAAACCGTCTCGCGCGAG
>JAIYDS010000121.1 GCA_027487385.1 Acetobacteraceae bacterium
GCTCAGACAAAGGTGAGCATGCGGCGGGGCGTGTCCACCAGGATCGCCCGGATCTCGGCCTCGGTGAAGCCGCGCCGGCGCATCAGCGGCAGCACGCGCTTGTGGATATGCGCATAGCCCCAGCCGCCGAAGCGCGTCATATGCGCGCGGTGGCAGATGTCGTGGCTGATGACGATCTGGTGCAGGTGCCCACGCTGGATCAGCTTGCGGATGTCGCGCAGGCGGCCCGCGTCATTGGGCATGTCCTGCTCCAGGTTGTGCGCATAGAGGCTGCTCTCCTGGCCAAAGAGGTCCCATTCCAGCACGCAGCCCGTATCCGCGAGGCGGAACAGCGCGTCCTCATCGCTGATGGTGCGATCAATGTGATCCATGATCACGCGCGAGCAATCGGCGCCGTGTTCGCGGCAGAAATCCATCACCTCCTGTGGCTGGTCCTGGCGGCGGCCGGGATGGATGGTCAGCGCCGCGCCCGTGTGCTGCTGCGCGATGATGGCGCCGGCCATGACGCGGCGCTCCAACTCGGTCCAGGGGCTCTGGCAGCCGATCTCGCCGAGCAGCCCAGCGCGTACATCGGTGCCCCAGAGGCCTTCCTGCACCTGGGCCACCATCTCGGCGGCGAAGCTGTCCACGCTGCGCGCGTGATTGGCGGGGTCCTGGTATTCCTCGACATAGTGGCCGCAGCCCATGACGATATGGCAGCCCGTCTCGCGGCTCACCTGCTGCAGCCCCACCGGGTCCGGCTCCAGCCCGCCAATGCTGAGCTCCACGATGGTGCTGCAGCCGGCGGAAACCGCCTCGGCCACAGCCTCGACGGCGATGGGGACGTCCTTCTGGATGAGATTGTGCGGCGCCACGATCTGGCTCCAGCACATCTCCCAATTGGATTCGAGCGAGAAATCCGGGCCCGGCGGCCCGTCGCGCCGGCTGGGCGGGCAGATGTTCCAGAGCAGGTGCTCATGCATCAGCGTGGAGCCCAGCACGGCGGGGTCCACCACGCCGAGCACCGTCTGGGCGCGGCCGCGCAGTTCGTCGCGTGTGATCATGTCCTGGATGTCCCTGTAGGAAAGAAGAAAAATGACCTCTGGCGGCTGGGGCCGTGCGCTCCAGACGCCATGCCCCCAAAAACAAAAGGCGTCTGGGGCCTCGGCCCCAGACGCCGGAGGCCCTCAAACGCGCCGCACATTCCACGGATAGGGCGCCACGCCCTTCAACACGCCGCGAAGATTCGCGCGGTAGGCCGTGTGGATGAAGAACTGCCCGAGCGGCATGGCCGGCACCGTCTCGAAAGCCGCGGCCTGCATGGCGGCGGCGATCTGCGCCTGGGCCGCTGGCGTGGGCGCGGCGAGCCATTGCGTCGCCAGCTCCTCGATGCGCGGGTTGTTGTGCCAGCCGAACCAGGCGCGTTCCCCGGCGCCGCGGATGACGGCGTTGATGGCCGGGTTGAGGATGGAGACCGAGGGCCACCAGGTGTGGAACATGGACCAGCCACCGCGCTCCACCGGCTCGCGCGAGTTGCGGCGCTGGACCACGGTGCCCCAGTCGCTCTCCAGCAATTCGCTGTTCAGGCCGAGGCGGCGGAACAGGTCATGCGTCACCTGGCCGAAGGGGCCGATGGTGGGGAAGTCGGTCGGGTTGATGATCACGATGCGCTCGCCATTGTAGCCCGAGGCTCGCACGGCGGCGCGCGCGGCTTCGAGGTTGCGCGGCGCGGTCATGAGATCGGCGCCGGCTTCGCTGGCATAGGGCGTGCCGGTGGGCCAGAAGCCGCGACTGGGGCGGAAGGCGTTGGGATCATTGCCGGTGACGGCGCGGAGGTAATCCTCCTGGTTCAGCGCCATCAGCACGGCGCGGCGCAACGCCGGATTGTTGAAGGGCGGCTGGAGGTGGTTGAAGCGGCCCCAGCCGGTATAGCCGGCCGTGTCCGTGATCTCGACGGTCAGGTTGCGGTTGCGGCGCAGGCTTGGCAGCAGATCGGCCAGGGCCTGCTCCCACCAATCCACCTCGCCCGCCTGGAGCGCCGCCGAGGCCGTCGCGGGGTCGGGGATGACATGCCACTCGATGCGGTCGAAATGCGCGACCTTGCCGCCAGAGCCCCAGGCGGGAGCCTCTTGCCGCGGCACGTAGCCCGTGAATTTCTCGTAGGCGACGCGCGAGCCGGGCACGAAATCGCCGCGGATGAAGCGATAGGGCCCGCTGCCCACCATCTCCGTGACCTGGGTGGTGGGCTCGGTGTTGGCCAGGCGCTCCGGCATGATGAAGGCGATGTTGGAATTGGGCTTGGCCAGGGCATCGGGCAGCAGCGGGAAAGGCTGCTTCAGGCGGATGCGGATGGTGCGGTCATCGGCCGCCTCCCAGGCATCCACGGCGGCGCCGAGGGTCTGGCCGAAGGTGTCGCGCGCGGCCCAGCGGCGCAGGCTGGGGGCGCAATCCTGGGCGCGCACCGGCTCGCCATCATGGAAGCGCAGCCCGTCGCGCAGCCTGATCAGCCAGGTGCGCCCATCGGCCGAGACCTCATGCCCCTCGGCCATCTGCGGCCGGGCCTGGAGGTTCTCATCCACGCCGTAGAGGGTGTCGAAGACGTAGTAGGCGTGGTTCATGGTGACGGCGGCGGTGGTCCAGATCGGGTCCAGGGCCGTCAGATTCGCCTGGGGGACGAAGCGCATCATGTTGGTCCGCTGGGCCCGGGCCGGGGCGGCCAGGCCAGCGGAGCCGGCCAGGGCCATCAGGTTGCGACGCCGCATCAATGCCTCCTCTTGGTGGTTGGCGGGAGCGTGGCATTGCAGGGCCGCGCCCCACAAGCAGGAAGCACGCGGAAATGGCGCTGGCGCTGCGGCGCATTCTCGGCCATAAATGCAAGAGCCGTTCCGGGCCTGCCCGGCACGGCCCAAACCGCTTGCGTTCGCGGCGGGTTGTCAGAGCCTCCGAGCCCTCCTGATTGGATGATGGGTCTGGCGGCGTTTCCGGCCACATGGCTTCGCCGCGGGGTGCAAATCCCCGGCCCCCATGTCGCCCGAGACGCCGGAAGCCTCCCTTCCCAGGGTGCCCCGGTGGTTGGACTGCCACCCTGCCGCTTCGCGAATCACTGCCCCGCCTTTCGCGCGGGGCCCGA
>JAIYDS010000261.1 GCA_027487385.1 Acetobacteraceae bacterium
CACCGCTTCATGGATTGGCACGGGCCGATCCTCACGGATTCCGGCGGCTTCCAGGTGATGAGCCTCTCCGGCCTTCGGAAGATGGATGAGGATGGCGTGACCTTCCAAAGCCATGTGGATGGCTCGAAGCATCGCCTCACGCCCGAGCGCAGCATCGAGATCCAGCGCCTGCTGGGTGCTGATGTCACCATGTCCTTCGACGAATGCACCCCCTTCCCCGCCACGCATGAGGTGGCCGCCGCCTCCATGCGCCTCTCCATGCGCTGGGCCGCCCGCGGGCGCGAAGCCTTCGTGGAGCGGCCGGGCCATGGGTTGTTCGGCATCGTCCAGGGCAGCGTGTTCGAGGACCTGCGCGCCGAAAGCGCGGCGGCGCTGACCGCCATCGGCTTCGAGGGCTATGCCATTGGCGGCCTGGCCGTGGGCGAAGGGCAGGAGGCGATGTTCGCCACCCTCGACTTCACCACGCCCATGCTGCCGGAAACCCACCCGCGCTACCTCATGGGCGTCGGCAAGCCCGCCGATCTGCTGGGCGCCGTGCGCCGCGGCGTGGACATGTTCGATTGCGTGATCCCCACGCGCTCCGGCCGCATGGGCCGCGCCTATACCTCACGCGGGCAACTCAACCTCCGCAACGCGAAATACGCCGAGGACAACCGCCCGCTCGACCCCGACTGCACCTGCCCCGCTTGCCGCAACCACAGCCGCGCCTACATCCACCATCTGCTGAAGTGCGACGAGATGCTCGGCCCGATGCTGCTGAGCTGGCACAATATCCACTATTATCAGGCGCTCATGGGCCGCATGCGCGAAGCCATCCTGGCCGGGCGCTTCGAGGCCGAGGCGGCGCTGATCGAAACCGACTGGACCAAGGAAGGCGAGACGTGACCGCCAAGACCGAAACCGCCGGGCTCACCATGCTCGGCGCGCACACCGCCCTGCCCGCCAACCCGGACGAGGCGGTGCTGGAGCGCGTGCCCAACCCGCATGGCGACCTGGCCTATTGCATCCGCTTCACCGCGCCGGAATTCACCTCGCTCTGCCCCCTCACCGGCCAGCCGGATTTCGCGCATCTCGTGCTGGACTATGTGCCGCGCGACTGGATCGTGGAAAGCAAGTCGCTGAAGCTCTTCCTCGGCAGCTTCCGCAACCATGGCGCCTTCCACGAGGCCTGCACGCTGGATATCGCGCGCCGCCTGACCACCCTGCTGGACCCAGTCTGGCTGCGGATCGGGGGATATTGGTATCCGCGAGGGGGCATCCCGATTGATGTCTTCTACCAGACGGGGACGCCGCCGGAGGGGGTTTGGATTCCGGGGCAGGATGTGCCGGGGTATCGCGGTCGGGGGTGAAGGTCAGGGGCTCTGCCCCTGAAACCCCGCCGAGGGACTCGTCCCTCGGAACCCCATTCATGGTTTCCAAAGGCCTTTCGGCCTTTGGCGGGGTCCAGGGGCAGCGCCCCTGGTTACTTCTTCTTACCTGAAGACTGCGCCCTGAGATCCGCGATGGTGGCCCGGTTGGTCACCTGCTCCGGATTCATCCGCACCTCGATCAGCGCCGGCTTCCCGCTCGCCACCGCGCGCTTATAGGCCGGCACCATCTCCTCGGTGGCGGTGACGACTTCGCCATGCCCGCCGAAGCTCTCGATGAACTTCGCGAAGTCCGGATTGGTCAGCGCCGTGCCCGAGATACGCTCCGGATAGACACGCTCCTGATACATGCGGATCGTGCCGTACATCCCGTTGTTGAACACCATGATGATGGGCGCGACCTTGTGGTGGAAAGCCGTCGCGATTTCCTGGCCCGTCATCAGGAAGCCGCCATCGCCCACGAAGCAGATCACCTGCCGCCCCGGATAGGTGATGGCCGCGCCGATGGCCGCCGGCACGCCATAGCCCATGGCGCCATTGGTCGGGCCCAGGAATTCCTGCGCTTCCTTCACATGCATGAAGCGGCTGGGCCAGGTGGCGAAATTGCCGGCATCGGTGGTGAAGATGGTATCCTTCGGCAATTCCTTTTCCAGCGCCTGCAGGGCGCGGGCCAGGTTCAGCGGGCCCTCATATTCGGGCGCCACGGCCTGCGCTTCGCGCGCGGCGCGGAGCTGCTTGCGCCAGGCGGCCCATTTCGGCTTCTTGACCCGCTCATTCTGGATGGCGACGGCGAAGGCGTTCACATCGCTGGTGATGCCCAGCGCCGGCCGATAGACGCGGCCGATTTCCGACTGCTCTGGATAGACCTGCACCAGCGGCGTGGCGCCGGCCATGTCGAGCAGCGTGTAGCCCTGGCTCACCGGCTCGCCCATGCGGGTGCCAAAGGCGAGGATGAGGTCGGCTTCCTTGGCGGCCGCCACCAGCGCGGCATCGGCGCCCACGCCGAGATCGCCCGCGTAATGCTTGGAGGTGCCGTCAAACAGCGATTGCCGGCGGAAGGAGACGGCCGTCGGGATGTCGTTCGCCACCAGGAAGTCGCGGATGGCGGCGCGGCCCTCGGGGCTCCAGCGGCTGCCGCCCAGGATGGCGAGCGGGCGCTCGGCCTTGCCCAGCAGCTTCATCAGCTTGGGGATGGAATCCGGGGCGGGGTGCGCCGGCGCCACATCGGCGGCGCCGATATCGGGCACGCCGGAGAGGTGCTTCTGCATCTCCTCGCTGATGGCGACGACGACGGGACCTGGCCGCCCGCTGACCGCGACGTCGAAGGCATGCGCCATGATCTCGGGGATGCGGTGCGCGTCATCAATCTGCGTCACCCATTTGGCGATGGGCGAGAACATCCGGCGGTAATCCACCTCCTGGAAGCTCTCGCGATCCGTCTCCTCGCGCGGAATCTGGCCGACCAGCAGGACCATGGGCGTGCTGTCCTGCTGCGCCACATGCACGCCGATGGCGGCATGGCAGGCGCCGGGGCCGCGCGTGACGATGCAGACGCCCGGGCGGCCGGTCAGCTTGCCATGGGCCTCGGCCATATGGACGGCACCGGCCTCGAAGCGGCAGGTGATCAGCTCGATCCGGTTGCGGACGGAATAGAGCCCGTCCAACAGGTCGAGATAGCTCTCGCCCGGCACGGCGAAGACATGCGTGGCGCCATTGGCCACCAGGGCATCGGCCAGCAGCTTGCCGCCGCTGCGTTCGCTGGTTTTGGATTTCGGCGCCTTCGCCATGATCGTCGCTCCCCTCTGGAATCGCGGGGGAGGCTAGATCAGGCGAGGCCTTCCGTCACTCCGCAGGGGCCGGGCGATTCTTCGCAGCCAGCTTCGCCGCCTCATCCTGGATGACCGGCGCCTTGTGCTCCATATCGGCCAGCAGCCGCTCGATGGCGCCGGCGGGCTTGGTGAAGGGCGCCAGCATCAGATAGAGCGCCGGGATCGCGAAGAGTGTCACGACGGTGGAGACGGTGATGCCGCCCACGATGACCACGCCCAGCGCCATGCGGCTTTCCGCCCCCGCCCCCGTCGCCATGGCGAGCGGCACGGCGCCCAGCACCGTCGCGATGGAGGTCATCAAAATGGGGCGCAACCGCACCACCGAGGCCTCCAGCGCCGCATCGAACACCGAGAGCCCGCGGTCGCGCAGCTGGTTGGCGAATTCAACCACCAGGATGCCGTTCTTCGCCATCAGCCCGATGAGCAGGATCATCCCGATCTGGCTGAAGATGTTCAGCGTCTGCCCCGTCATGTGCAGCGCCAGCAGCCCGCCGGTCAGCGCCAGCGGCGTGGAGAGCAGGATGATGAGCGGATGGATGAAGCTCTCGAACTGCGCGGCGAGCACAAGGTAGACGACCAGCAGCGCCATCAGGAAGGTGAAATACAGCGCCGAGGAACTGTCGCGGAATTCCAGCGACTGCCCGCGATAGGAGATGCGCGCATCGGGCGGCAGCACCTCGCGCGCCACGGCATCCAGGAAATCCAGCGCCTCGCCCAGCGAATAGCCGGGGGCGAGCGAGGCGGTGATGGTGATGGCGCGCACGCGATCCGCCCGCGCCAGGGTCTGCGCCCGCGCGCGCTCGGTCAACGTGACCACATTGGAGAGCGGGATCAGCCCGCCATTGGAGCGGACGAAGATGTTCTGCAGGTCATAGGGCGTCACGCGGTCCCGATCATGCGCCTGCAGCAGCACGCGATATTCCTGCCCGCCCTCGACATAGGTGCCGACCTCGCGCGAGCCCAGCATGGTCTCGATGGTGCGGCCCACCGCCTGCACCGAGACGCCGAGATCGGCGGCCTTGCGGCGGTCGATGTCCACGCGGATCTCGGGCTTGGTCTCGCGGTAGTTGTTGTCGAGGTTGAGCAGGCGGTTGTTGGTCCGCGCGCGCTCCATGAAGCGGTCCCGCCACTGCACCAGCGTCTCATAGTCCGGGCCGCCGATGACGAATTGCACGGGCGGCTGGAAGCCCGATTGGCCGAGGCTCGGCGGCACCAGGGTAAAGGCGCGCACGCCCGGCATGGCCGCCGCCTGGGGGAAGATTTCGGCCGCAATCGCCTGGGCCTTGCGGTCGCGCTCATGCCAGGGCGCCAGGCGGACGAACATATTCGCCACATTGCCGATGGGCGGGCGCTGCTGGCCGCCCATCACGGCGAAGACCGAGGCGGCCTCGCCGCTCTCCAAATAGCGCTGCCCGATGCGCTCCATGCGGGTGACGTGCTCGCGCATGTAGTTGAAATTGGCGCCCTCGGGCCCCGTCATCGGCACGATCACCACGCCGCGATCCTCGGTCGGCGTGAATTCCTTGGGGATGATGTTGAACAGGATCACCGCGAGGCCCGAGAGCACCAGGGAGAGGCCAAGGGTGATGATCGGCGCCTTGAGCGCGCCGCGCAGCAGCCAGCGGAAGCCTTCGTTCATGTAGTGGAAGAGCGGCTCGGTCATGCGCACGAAGCGGCTTTCGCTGCCGCGCGGCTTGAGCAGCTTGGAGCACATCATCGGCGTGAGGGTGAGCGCGACGAGCCCGGAAAACAGCACGGAGGCCGCCAGGGCCAGGCCGAATTCGGTGAAGAGCCGCCCGACATTGCCCTGCATGAAGGAGAGCGGAAGAAACACCGCCACCAGCACCAGCGTCGTCGCGATCACCGCGAAGGCGATCTCGCGCGAGCCGCGCAGCGAGGCGAGCAGCGGCTCCTCCCCTTCCTCGATCCGGCGGTGCACATTCTCCAGCACCACGATGGCGTCATCCACGACGAGGCCGATGGCCAGCACCAGGCCCAGCAGCGTCAGGATGTTGATGGAAAAGCCCATGGCCGCCATGGCGACAAAGCTCGCCACCAGCGAGACGGGAATGGCGACGGCGGGGATGATGGTGGCGCGGAAGCTGCGCAGGAAGAAGAAGATGACCCCCACCACCAGCACCAGCGCCGTCACCAGCGCATGCTCCACCTCATAGATGGATTGGCTGATGAAGAGGCTTTCGTCGAAGCCGTAATCGACGTTCAGCCCCTCGGGCAGGCCGGGGCGGATGCGATCCACCTCCGCCTTCACGCCATTGGCGACGGAGAGCGTGTTGGCCGTGCCCTGCCGCAGGATGCCGAGGCCAATGCCCGGCCTTCCATTGATGCGGTATTCGCCGCGCGTGTCCTCGGGCGCGATCTCGACCGTCGCCACATCGCCCAGCAGCACCTGCGCGGCCCCGGCCGGCCCGCCCTGGCGAGAGACGACCACGGAGCGGAACTGGGCCGGCGTGCTGAGCCGCGTGTCGGTGCGCACGGTGAGTTCGCGCTGCGCGGATTCCAGGCGCCCACCGGGCAGCTCGATATTCTCGCGGCGGATCGCCTCCTCGATGTCCTGCACGGTCAGCCCGCGCGCGGCCATGGCCTGGCGGTCCAGCCAGACCCGCATGGAAAAGCGCCGCTCGCCCTGGATGATGACCTGCGCCACGCCTTCCACGATGGCGAGGCGGTCCACGAAGCGCCGGCGCGCCATGTCCGTCACCTCCATGCCCGAATAGACATCGGAGGAGAGCGCGATCCAGAGGATGGGGCGCGTATCGCCATCCACCTTCGCCACCACGGGCTGGTCCGCCGCATCGGGCAGGCGCGCGAGCGCGCGGGCCACACGGTCCCGCACGTCATTCGCCGCCGCATCCACATCCCGGTTCAGCTTGAACTCGATCACCACCTGGCTGCGCTCGTCGCGCGATTGCGAGGAGATGGTCTTGATGCCCTCGATGCCCGCGACGGCGCCTTCGATCAGCTCGGTGATCTGCGTGTCCACCACGGCGGCGGAGGCGCCGGTGTAGGTGGTGGTGACCTGCACCACGGGCGGGTCGATCTGCGGCAATTCGCGGATGGGCAGCGACATGAGCGAGGCGATGCCCAGCACGATCATCATCAGGCTGACGACCGTGGCAAAGACCGGCCGCTTGATCGAAAGATCGGTCAGGGACATGGGGCCATTCCTTAAGGTTGGGGCCTCAGCTGGTCGGGCGGGTCATGGTCTCGGTGACGCGCACCGGGGCATCGTTGCGGAGCCTTTGCAGGCCGCGCACCACCACCTGGTCCTCGCGCGTCAGGCCTTCGCGGATCTCCACCTCGCCGGCGAGGCGAAGGCCCAGCTGGACGGGAAGCCGGCGCGCGCGGCCATCGCGAATGGCATAGACGAAGTTGCGGTCCCCCACCGGATCCAGCGCCTCCTCCGGGATGAGCAGGGCATTGGCCCGGCTCTCCAGGGTGAGTTCCACCGTGAGGAAAAGCCCGGGCTTCAGCGCCTCGTCCGGATTGTCGAAATCGCTGATCAGGCGAAGCGTGCGCGTGGCGGGGTCAATGCGCGTGTCCATGATGGCGACGCGCCCCTCGAAGCGGCGGGGGCCATAGGCGGCCGAACGCGCCACCACGGGGCTGCCCAGCTGGATGCGCGCGAGATTCACCTCAGGCACGGAGAATTCCACCCGCACCCGGCCGATATCATCCAGCGTGGTGACGGGCGTGCCGGGCTGGATCAGCGCGCCCGGGCTCACCTGCCGCAGGCCGACGCGGCCGCTGAAGGGCGCCGTCAGGCGCAGCTCTTCCAGCCTGGCCTGGGTCTGGCGCAGACGGCCCTCGGCGCCGCGCGCCAGCGTCTCCAGCTCATCCACCCGGGCCTGGGCGACTGCTTGGCCGGCCGGCAGGGCACGGGCGCGGGCGAGCTGGGTGCGGGCATTGTCGAGCTGGGCGCGCGCCTGATCAATCTCGGCGCGGATGGCGGCGGAATCCAGCTCCATCAGCACATCGCCCTCGCGCACGCGCTGGCCCTCGGTGAAGCGCACGGCCGTCACGATGCCGGCGACCTTGGTGGTGATGGTCACGGCCTCGCGCGCGCGGACGGTGCCGACACTCTCCACGCGCTCGATCACGGCGCCGGTGCGGACGGGGGCGACGACGACAGGGATCTGCCCGCCCGGCGGGCCGCCACGCGGCGCGGCCGGGGGCGCCTTTTCCAGCCCCAGCAAGGCCAGGGGCTTGGGCACGCCCCAGGCCTCCGCCTGATCGTGCCACGCATAGGCCCCCGCCCCGAGCAGGGCGAGGATGCCGAGTTGAACCCAAGCGCGCATGAAATGCCAAACCTGTCGGATGGCTATTTATTGGCCATCACCAGGAGGCATGACAACCCGAGCCTGGCCGGGCGGTTACGCTTGGTTACCCTGTTGCACCCGGATGCAGCGGGCAAAGCGCCCGGCCGAGGCTTCCAGCAAGGGCGGCACGCCGGCCATGCAGGCGGCCTCGGCATATTCGCAACGCGGGGAAAAAGCGCAGGTGGTGGGCGCCACATCCAGTGTGGGCGGCGCGCCGGGAATGGTGGTCAGCCGCTTGCCACGCATGCCCGGATGCACCGTGGCCCCCAGCAAGCCCTGGGCATAGGGATGCAGCGGCCCGGCCATGAGGCCGGCGACCGGCCCTTCCTCCACCACGCGGCCCGCATACATGACGGCCACGCGGTCCGCGATCTCACCGGCCACGCCCAGGTCATGCGTGACGAAGATCACGCCCATGCCGAGCTTTTCCTGCAATTCGCGCAGCAGCAGCAGCACCTGGATCTGCACCGTGGCGTCCAGTGCCGTGGTGGGCTCATCGGCCAGCAGCAGCTTGGGGCGGCAGGCCAGGGCGACGGCGATCATCGCGCGCTGCCGCAAGCCGCCCGAAAGCTCGTGCGGATAGGCGGCGAGGCGCCGCTTGGCCGAGGGGATCTGCACCAGTTCCAGCAATTCCAGCGCGCGCGCATCAGCCGCGGCGCGCGAGGCGCCCTCATGCCGCTGCACCGTCTCGGCGATCTGGCGGCCCACGGTGAAGACGGGGTCCAGCGCCGTCATCGGCTCCTGGAAGATCATCGCCACCTCGCCGCCGCGGAAATCGGCGAGCTGGCTGTTGTTCATGGCATTCACATCGCGGCCATTCACCTCGATGCCGCCCTGGATCTGCGCGAATTTGGGCAGGAGCTTCATCAGCGCGCGCAGCGTGACCGACTTGCCGGAGCCCGACTCGCCGAGGATGCAAAGCACCTCGCCGGCGGCGAGGTCGAGGTCCACGCCATTCACCGCATGCACGGTGCGGTCGCGCGTCTTGAACGTCACATGCAGGTCCCGCAGCTTCACCAGCGGCGGCGCATTGGTCTTCAGGGCCGCGCTCATGCTGCGAGGCTCCCCGCCTGGCTGTGTCCGCTATCCGGCGTTGCCATGTGGCAGGAGACGATATGCCCGCCGCCGAGATCGGCCATCAGCGGCTTGCGCGCGGCGCAGACCTCTTCGGCATGGGAGCAGCGGGTGCGGAAACGGCAGCCGGAGGGCGGGTTCACCGGGTTGGGCGGGTCACCGGTCAAAGGCGGCTTGGTGCGGCGCAGCGCCGGGTCCATCGAGGGGCGGCTGTCCAGCAGGGCGCGGGTGTAGGGATGCGCCGGGCGGTCATAAATGGCGCCGACCGGGCCCATCTCCGCCACCTCGCCCAGATACATCACCAGCACGCGGTCGCTGATATACTGCACCACGTTCAGGTCATGGCTGATGAAGACATAGGTCAGGCCGAATTCCGCCTTGAGGTCCACCAGCAGGTTCAGCACCTGCGCCTCAACCGACTTGTCCAGCGCCGAGACCGGCTCGTCCAGGATCACCAGCTTGGGGCGCAGCGCCAAGGCGCGGGCGATGTTGATGCGCTGGCGCTGCCCGCCCGAGAGCTCATGCGGGTAGCGGCGGGCGAAGCTTTCGGGGGCGAGGCCCACGGCGGCCAGCAATTCCCGCGCGCGCGTCACCGAATCATCGGCGGAAAGCCCATGGATGCGCGGGGCGAAGGCAATCGTCTCCTCGATCGGCAAACGCGGGTTGAGCGAGGCGTAGCTGTCCTGGAAGACCATCTGCACCTGGCGGCGGTATTCGCGCAGTGTCAGGCCGCCGGCCTGGACATTCTCGCCCACCGCCTCGCCATCGAAGATCATGGTGCCGGCATTGGGCTCCAGCAGGCGCATCAGCAGCCGCGCCGTGGTGGACTTGCCGCAGCCGGATTCGCCCACGATGCCGAGCGTCTCGCCCTTGATGACGTCGAACTCGACATCATCCACGGCGCGGACCACGGCCTGGGTGCGGCCGAGAAGCCCGCCTTTCAGGGGGAAATGCTTGACCAGCCCCTTCACCGCGAGGAGGGGTTGCGCGGGGCCACCGCGGTCGGGCGTGGGGTCGAGAGCGTCCATGCCGCTATTTGCGGCCCTGCCGCCCTGCGACACAAGCGCCACGGCGGCGCCCGGGCCACGGCCCCCGCCCCGGTTTGCCCGCAGCGGATGCAGGAAGATGGACGGAAGCCCTGCATCGCGGCATATCTGCCGGGCCCAAACCGGAGGCTCCCCGATGCGCGCGATTTTCGTCATGGTGAAATGCGAGATGGGCCAAGCCTATCGCGTGGCGCGCGAAATGGCCGACACCATCGCCGAACTCTCCGAAATGCACTCGGTCTCCGGGCAATATGACCTGCTGGGCAAGTTCTACCTGGAGCCGGACCAGGATATCGGGCTCTTCGTCGTGGAGCGTGTGCAAAGCGTGAAAGGGGTGAAGGACACCTACACGCTGCAGACCTTCAACGCCTTCTCCGGCGGGCGGGCCTAAGCCCATCGCCGCGCGCCATTGTGGCGCAAATGCCTTGATCCCTCCGTGCTCTCGCCACAGGGCGCGGTCTATATTGCCTTCCAGAGGAACAAGACCCCCCCCTCCCGGTCCGGCGCCCGAAAACGCCGGGCTGATGCTCTGGAAAGAGCCAAGACGATGCGCAAGCTTCTCCCGGCCCTCGCCCTCACCGGCCTGCTCGGTTTCACCGCCTGCACCGATGCCTATGGCCGCTATGACCCGGTGGCGACCGGCTTCCTGGCCGCGGGCGCCGCGGTGGCCGCTGTCGCCGTGGGTGTCGCGGCCAGCCAGCCCAGCCGGCCCGCCTACCGGGGACGCCCCTATTACGGCCGGCCTTATTACGGGCGGCCGGTGTATCATCACGGGGGTTATTACGCGCCGCGCCGGCATTACTGGTAAGAAAAAAGAGGCCTCCGGCGGCTGGGGCCACGGGCCCCAGACCCCTTCAATTCATGGGGTCTGGGGCCTTTCGGCCCCAGCCGCCGGAGGCCCTTTTTCCCTTCAATCCCAGGTCTTGAAGGCTTCCATCCCCGAGATCGGCGGGGCCTTGGCCAACGCCGCCACATCCGGCACCGGCCGGCCGAATTCCGCGTCGCCCGCGAAGGCCGCCTCGATGGCCGCCGCCACCTGCAGCACCAGCACATCCCCGCCGCGCGGGCCCACGATCTGCAGGCCGAAGGGAAAGCCCTTCTCATCCACGCCCACCGGCAGGCTCATCGCGGGATGGCCCGTCAGCGTGACGTAGTAGGCGAGGCTCAGCCAGTGGAAATAGGTCCGCACCGGCTTGCCATCAATCAGCGCCGGATACAGTTCCCGCCAGGGGCGGGGCGAGCAGCAGATGGCCGGGCTGACCAGCACCGAATGCTCGGCGAAGAATTTCTGGAAGTTGCGGTAGATCTGCGTCTGGCGCGTCAGCGCCGCGGAATTGTCGGCGAAGCTGTAGCGCCGCGCCTCCTCCACATTGGCGTGCATGTTGGGGCCGCAGAGATGCGGCGTCTTCTCCACCTTCTCGCCATGGGCGGACAGCACATTGACCGAGCGCAGCACCTCGAAGGCCTCATCGCCGCCGGACACATCGGGCGTGGCTTCCACCGCGCGGGCGAACATGGGGGCGAGGGCCGCCACCACCTTGCGGAAAGCGCGGCGGACGATGCTCTCGGTCGGCGCCAGGCCGAAATCCTCGGTGAAGGCGAGCTTCATCGAAGCGAGGTCGGCGGGGCGGACCGGGTGGAACAGCTCCGGCTGCTCGCGCATCGCCAGGCCCGGGAAGCTATAGGCCAGCGGGTCGGCCTCATCGTCGCTCGCCATGGCGGAGAGCATGAGGGCGAGGTCCGGCACATTGCGCGCCATCGGGCCCAGCATGGGCAGGGGCGACCAGCCATGGCCGCGCCGCTCGCTCGGCACCAGGCCCGAGGAGGGGCGATAGCCGACAATGCCGTTGAAGGCCGCCGGGTTGCGCAGCGAGCCGCCGGTGTCGCTGCCCGAGGCGAGCGGGATCATGTTGGTCGCCAGCGCGACGGCCGAGCCGCCCGAGGAGCCGGCCGCGTTGTATTCCGGGTTGAAGGCATTGCCCGTGGCACCCCAGACCACGTTCCGGCTGTTCGCGCCCAGGCCGAATTCCGGGACATTGGTCTTGCCGAGCACGATGCCGCCCGATTCGCGCAGGCGGCGCACCATGCCCTCGTCATGATCGGGCACATGGTCGGCGAAAAGCGGGCTGCCCCAGGTGGTGCGCAGCCCCTTGGTCGCTTCCAGATCCTTGATGCCGAGCGGCAGGCCATGCAGGGGCCCGAGCGCCTCGCCCTTCATGGTGGCGGCATCGGCGGCCTCGGCATGGGCGCGGGCGGCTTCCACATCCATCGCCGTCATGGCGTTCACCGCCGGGTTCACGGCGGCGATGCGGGCGAGGCAGGAATCGAGCAGTTCCACCGCAGAGAGCTTCTTCGCCCCGATCAGCCGGCGGGCTTCCAGGGCGGTCAGGTCACAGGCTTGGGTCATGGCGATCATTCCGGGACGTTTCGGCATTTCTACAATGCCTTCCGGGATTTGCCCAATGCCGGCCCGGCCCTTCAGCCGGGCGGGAGGCCCGCCGCCTGGATCAGCTGCTCGGCCCGGAAAAAGCCCAGGAACTCCCAATCCGCGCCGCGCGGGCGGAAAACGCCGGCCGCCCCCTCGGGGAATTCCGCCTGCGCGAGGCCGCGCCCCAGGATCATGCCGAGCGGCACGATATGGCCCACCATGAAGCGATTCCCGCCCGAGACGGGCTGGGCCAGGCGGCGGGAGACGGCGCGGGCGTCGTCGCCAGCATTGCCGGGCGTGTAGTCATCGGCGATCAGATCGCGCTCCACGCGGATCTGCGCGCGGCCAAAGGCCAGCTCGGCCGTGTCGAGGGCGCGGAAGACCTCGCTGGTCAGCACCTCATGCACCGGGATGTTCAGCGCGCGGATCGCCTGGCCCAGGCGGATGGCCTGCTGGCGGCCGGCCTCGCTCAGATTGCGCTGGCCGGCGCGGTCGCCGCGGCGGCCGGTATCCACCTGGCTGCGATCGGTGATGGCGTGGCGCACATAGATGTTCAGCCCGCCCGCGCGCAGCAGGGGCAGCAGGGTGGCCTCCGGGATGAAGGCAAAGCCCTGGGCCAGGGCCGGCATGGTGAAAACGGCCCCCAACAGCGCACGGCGATACATGACAATCTCTCCATCGGGCTGGCGCGCGATTAGCCGAGGCGGGGCGGCGGGGCAATCGCCCGTGGCGTGGGTGCCAGGAGCGAAACGCGCTGCAAAATGCAAGGCCTGAGGATGACGCTTTGCATTTTGCAAAGCCTGGCCCGCCCTGGTTCCGGCCCGAGAAAGGAAAATCCAATAAAATCAACAGGCCAATCTCCTGGCCTGGGGCTTGCTCCTGTTTCGTCAGGGAATGACCCCGAAGGAGGTTTCAAATGTCCGATGTCACCCAAGCCACCCGCGGCGACTTCGCCTTGACCATCCTGCGCTTCGCGGTGCTCGCCACGGCCAGCACCCTGGTCGGTGTTCTGGCGCATGTGATCTGGAAGGCCGCTACCCAGTAAATCGCGGCTTCCTCGCCCCCCCCGGCCCTTCCCCCAAAGGGCGGACTGCCCCCCAACCAACGGCTTCCTCTCCCCCCTGGGAGGCCGTTCGCCGAACGAGACTCGCCCCCCAAGCCCTTTCCCCCGAAGGGCGACTGGCACCCCCCAACGGCTTCCTCCCCCCAGGTGGCCGTTCTTCGCCAGGCTTCTCCCCCCGGCCCTTCCTCCCGAAGGGCACCCGGCGCCCCCCAACGGCTTCCCCCCCCAGGTGGCCGTTCTTCGCCAGGCTTCTCCCCCCGGCCCTTCTCCCAAAGGGCACCCAGCGGCTTCCTCTCCCCCGGAGGGGGCCGCTCAGCGCATCAGGCCGCGGGCCGCGATCCAGGCCTGGATCCGCCCGGCCACCTCGTCGCTGTTCGTGTCCATCATCATCATGTGCGAGGAACCCGCGATGCCGGCCGCCGGCAGGTCCAGCGTTTCCGCCGTGCCGCCCGCCGCGCGGATCTGCTCCTGCCAGCGCGTGACATTGGTGCGCACGCCGCGCCAGAAGGCATTGCCCTCGATATGGTCGCCCCAGACGACCAGATGCGGAATCCCCCGCACCCGGGCCGCATCGGCCGTGGCCGGCGGCGCGCCGGAGGGTTCGATCGCGACGATGGCGCGCACCTTGTCCGGCGCGTTCAGCGCGGCGTTGAAGGCGAAATTGCCGCCCTGGCTGTGCACCACGATGACGCAGGGGCAGGCGGCCTGGACATAGGCGTCATAGGCCGCCTGGATCTGCCGATCCGTCGTCACCCAGCGCGGCACGGCCTGCGCCATGAACTGGTCCCAGGCGGCGACGGGGAAGCGCGTGTTGTCGAAGGCGCGGCGCTGGGCGGGGTTGGCGTTCCACCCATCCTGCGGGCCCACGCGGAACAGGCCCCAGCCCTCGCCCATGGTGCGGAAGACCGGCTCGCCCGCCAGGATTTCCGGGAAGCGCGCCCAGCCGCTGCGGCCGCGCTCCATGGCGTCCGAGGTGAAGACATCGTGACCCTGGCGAAGGAAGAACATCTGCCAGCCGGGCCGGCCATCGGGCGTCGTCTCATAGGTGACGCCGGTCAGCCCGCCGCCATGCCAGAGCAGCAGCGGATAGCGCGCGCGCGGGTTCTGCAGGCGGACATACTGGGCGTACATCTGCTCGACGCGGAATTGCCCGTTCGGGTTCATCCGCATCGGTGGTGCACCGGGGGAGAAGATGATCTCGCGCGGTTCAAGGCCCTCCACCGTCGCGATGCGGCCGCCGATATGCAGGCTGCCGATCTCGCGCACGGCGATGGGTTCTTGCGCGCGTGCCGCCCCCCCGTGTGAAGAGAGGGCGGCAAGCAGCGCCGCCGCGATGAAGTTTTTCATGGTGTTTCCTCCGCCTCTTTGGGGCGCAGGGAGCCTAGGCCGGGCTGAAAACCCAGGGCAAGCGGCTCACAGCATCAGGTTCCAGTAGAAGATCTGGTTCTGCCAGGTCGTCGTCGGCGCGATCACGTTCTTGTGCTGGTCATAGACGTTGCAGGTCTGGTGGCCGTATTGCCCGGTGCGGGTGGATGGCGCCTGCATGCTGGCGTTGCAATGCAGCGTGAAGCTGGTCCCCATGGCGTTGGCGGGCTTGAAGCTGACCGTATTGGCCGTGATGATGTGCACATCGACGGGTGCGTAATTGGCATTGGCCACCGTGCCCGAGTCATGCTCCATGCAGACCTCGATCGCAAAGCGGTAGTTGTTGGCACCGAACTGCAGGTTGAAATCACCATCCAGCGTGCCGTTGCGATAGGTTCCGACGCCACCGGCCCCAACCTCGCCGCCCCAGGTCTGCTTCTGGTAGTTCAACACCTGGCCGCCATAGAGCACGGGAATCCGGTTGGCGAAGCGCCCAGATTTCCATGCCAGCTTGCTGCCCGAATAGGTGACGATGGAGCCGGGCACGAGGATGAAGTTCTGCGTGGTGTAGAGCCCGCCGCAGAGTTCCACCAATTGCCGGTAGTCCGCTTTCGGCAGGGCCACATTGCCGAAGAAGAATTCCGGCGCCACGAAGCAATAGAGATCCCCGGGGGTCAATTGCGCGCCGAAACAGGTCCGTACCGCCATCTTCAGCGCATCGAAACGGGTCTGGACGCTGGTGGTGGCGAAGTCCCGCGTCGCGCTGGAGCCATCGTGGTTGCACATGCCGACGTGAAAAACAGGCATTTCTAACCTCCCCTTCCGGCGCATATTCAAGGGGAAGCTCCGGGCCGAATGCAAGCCCTGGTTGCAGGACTCCCACCAACTCAACCCCGGGCGACCTCAGGCCGCGGGCGGAGCTGCCAGCGCGGCCTCAATCGCGCGAATCATCGGCGGGGAATCGGGCGCTGTCTGGGTGGAGAAGCCCTGCACCCGCCGCCCATCCCGGCTGACTAGATATTTGTGGAAGTTCCACCGCACCGGCCCGGCCTCGCGCGCCGCCCAGGCGAAGAAGGGATGCGCGCGCTCGCCCCGCACCGGGTTGATCGCGGTGATGGGGAAGGTGATGCCGAACATCGCATCGCAGAATTCCCGCACTTTCCGCGCATCGGTGCTTTCCTGGTTGAAATCGGTCGAGGGCACGCCGATCACCGTCAGGCCACGCGCCTCGTAGCGCTCATGCAGGCGTTGCAGGGCGGCGTATTGCGGGGTGAAGCCACAGAAGCTCGCCGTGTTCACCACCAGCATCACCCGGCCGCGGAACTGTGCCAGCGGCAGGGGCCCGCCTTCGATCGCCTCGAAGCCGAAATCGAAGGCACTCGGCGCGCTCGCGAGGGCCGGTCCGGTCATGGCCAGCCCCGCCAGGAAGGCACGGCGGTCAACCATAACGCTCCTCCAGCCAGGGGTCGGCATTGTTGTGATAGCCGCGCACCTCCCAGAAGCCGGGCTGGTCCTCGGCCCGCAGCTCGATGCGGGTGACCCATTTCGCGCTTTTCCAGAAGTAGAAGCGCGGGATGACGATGCGCGCCGGGCCGCCATGCACGCGCTCCAGCGGCGCGTTGTTCCAGGAATGCGCGATCAGCGCATCCTCGGCGGCGAAGACCTCCAGCGGCACATTGGTGGTGTAGCCGTCATAGGAGTGGAAGACGACGAAGCGCGCCTCGGGCGTGGGCCGCGCCATCTCCAGCAGCTCCCGCGCGGCGACGCCGTGCCAGATATTGTCATAGCGGCTCCAGGCCGTGACGCAGTGGATGTCGTTCTTCCATTCGCGCTGCGGCAGGGCGCGGAAGGCGTCCCAATCCAGCGCGAGCTTGTTCTCGACCAGGCCTTCCACGCGCAGGCGCCAGCGATCCAGCTTCACCTCCGGCTGCACGCCGAGGTCGAGCACGGGGAAATCGGTCACCAGGCGCTGGCCGGGGGGCAGGCGGTCCTGGCCGGGCCCGCCGGTCAGCAGCCGGCCCTCGCGCGCCCATTTCTCCTTGCTGGTGATCAGCTTCTCCTTCACCGCCCCGGTGAGGATGACGTCGTCTTCGGCCATGATGCTTTCCTTCGCGTGCAGAATAGGTGCGCCTTCGGCCGCCGGATGCAAGATGATACGCGCAGGGCGCCCCTGGTCCCGGCCAAAGGATTGCACTATCTCCATGCAGGGACGAAATGCCGGTGCGCCCCAGCAACCGGAGATGACCATGACCAACCGCCGCCAGATCCTTGGGCTCCCTTGGGCTGCCCTTGCCGCCACCCCGATGCTGGCCGCGCCGGCCCTGGCGCAGGCGCGCTGGGCGCCGAGCCGCTCGGTCCGCCTGATCGTCCCCTTCCCCGCCGGCGGCAGCCCCGATGTGCTGACGCGCCTCATGGCGCCGCATGCCCAGGCGGCCCTCGGCCAATCCGTGCTGGTGGAGAACCGCACCGGCGCGGGCGCCACCGTGGGGTCGGGCTTCGTGGCGCGCGAGGCGCCGGATGGCCACACCGTGCTGGCCGCGACCATCTCCTCCCTCACCGCGCCCTTCATGATGAACCCGCGCCCCTATGACCCCGTGCGGGATTTCCGGGCGCTGAGCCTGCTCGCCATCACGCCGACCGTGCTCGTTGTCCGGCCGGATTTCCCGGCGCGGACCGTGCAGGAATGGCACCAGGTGATCCAGCGCAACCCCGGGCGCTTCACCTTCGCCTCCGGCGGCGTCGGCAATCCCGCGCATCTGGCGGGCGAGCTCTATCGCTCGATGACGCGGGCGGACATCACCCATGTGGCCTTCCGCGGCAGCGCGCCGGCACTCGTGGAACTGCGCGCCGGGCGGGTGGATTTCTCCATCCTCGACCTGCCCTCGGCCGCGGCCATGATCGCGGACCGCTCCATCCCCGCGCTCGCCGTCGGCACCGCCGAACGCCTGTCCACCCTGCCGGACCTGCCCACGATCAGCGAGACGGTGGCGCCGGGCTTCGAGGCCTATTCCTGGGTGATGTGGTGGCTCGCCGCCGCCACGCCCGATCCGATCGCGGCGCGGTTGCAGGAAGTGGCGAATGATGCGCTGCGCCAGCCGGATGTGCAGGCGCGCGGCGCCCAGGCGGGCTTCCTTCTGCGTGGTACGGATGCCGCGGGCGCCCGGGCCCATGTGGCTGCCGAGAGCGAGAAATGGGGCCGCATCATCCGCGAGCGGAATATCACCTTCGAGGGCTGACCCCATCGGGTCATGGACAAAGCCTTGCACGCCCGCCATATGCGCCCGGCCCCGGAACGGCGGGGCGCATCCTGGGAGTGTCACCCTTGTCCAACGCCCTCATCGGCCGCCGCGCCCTGGCCGGCCTGCTCGCCGCCCCGGCCCTCGCCCCTGGGCTGGCTTCCGCGCAGGAGGCCTATCCGAGCCGCCCCATGCGCTTCATCGTCCCCGTCGCCGCCGGCGGCTCGGCCGATGCCCAGGCCCGCCGCGTCGCCCAACGCCTGCAGGAGCGCTGGGGCCAGCCGGTCGTGGTGGAGAACCGGCCCGGCGCCAATGGCATCGTCGCCGTGCAGAATTTCCTCCAGGCGCCGCCCGATGGGCATACGGTCTTCGCCACCCCCTCGGGCCCCATCGCCATCAACCCGAGCCTCTATCGCAACCTGCCCTATGACCCCTTCCGGGATTTCAGCTTCGCTTCGCTGATCAGCGTGATCCCGCTGGTGCTGGCGGTGCACCCCTCCGTGCCGGCGAACAACATGGCCGAGCTGGTGGCGCTGACGCGGCGCCAGGGCGCCGGCTTCGCCTTCGCCAATGCCGGCGTGGGCACGCCCTCGCATCTCTCCATCGCCATGTTCCGCAGCATGGCCGGCGGCGGGGACGTGACCTCGGTGCCCTTCGGCGGCTCGGCCCCGGGGCTGACCTCCATCGTCGGCGGTCAGACCCATGCGATGTTCGACGCGGCCGTCTCGATCGCCCCCTTCATCCGCGACGGGCGGCTGAAGGGCATTGGCGTGGCGCATTCCGAGCGCCTTTCCATGCTGCCCGACCTGCCGACGCTGGTGGAGCAGGGCGCGCCCAATTTCCTCTCCGCGACCTGGATGAGCCTTTGCACCCATGCGGCCACGCCGCGCGAGCGCACGGCACGGCTCTCGGCCGAGGTGGATGCCATCCTGGCCGAGCCCGCGCTGCGTGACCTGCTGACCAGCCAGGGGGCCTTCGTGCGCGGCGGCACGCCCGAGGATTTCGCGCGATTCGCCCGCGCCGAGGCGGAAAAATGGGGCCGCCTGGTGCGCGAGACGGGCGCCAGCGTGGACGCCTGACGCGGCGGCGCCGGCAAGCGGCAGGCGCGGCTCATGCCGCATCCTGGGTCCACCGCCCATCGAGACCAAAGAGCTCCTGCGGATGGGGCCTCGGCCCAAGCTGCGGGAGGCCTTGCCTTTTCCCGTGCCTTGGATGCGCCCTCTCTCGATCCATTTGAACGCGGTTTGGCATAAGCTCCCTGGCGAAACACCAGGCCAGGAAAGACGCCACCATGCCCTTCACCGAGCAAGACCGGGACGCCCTGGTCAATACACCCCTGCTCTTCCTCGATGGGGTCGCGCTACAGGTCAGCAACAGCTGCTACAGGCCACTCTCCGCGGGCCGGCCCGACCGGCTGACGCTGGACGAATACCCCGCCATGACGGCCTATCGGCTGCGGATCGTCAACGGCGACGTGCACATGAACCAGATTCGCTGCTTCATGCTGCGCCAGGCGGAAGGCGGGGACGCCGTGACCTTCGAGGCCTATCTGGCCGAATATCAGAGCGGCCGCACGCCGCTGACGGTGCTGGGCACTCGCGCCCAGCTCTGCTTCACGGCCAACATGAACGGCTGCACCTTCGGCATCGGCCACCAGGCGACACCGGAATCCGGACTGGTCGTCACCCATTCCAACAGCCGGGGCGGCGGCTCGCAGGAGGCCAACATCGCGCGGCAGCGGCGCCTGGCCAGCCTCGTCGTCGGCCCGGGCGGGGTCCTGTTCGAGCCCGAGCACTACCGGACGAACGAGAAGAACTCGATCACCTTCGGGTATCGCAGCCCCGGGCAGCGCTGGCGCTTCGCCTCGCTGGCCTATCGCGTCTGGCCCGGCAACCGGATCACCAGCTATGGGGTCCGGAACATCGTCACCAACCAGGTGCAGCTCTAGGCCGGCACCGCGCCGTGGCTCAGGCCACCCGGCCGAGCGCATAGCCGCGCCCGATGACATAGGCCTGGAGCGATTCCACATCGCTCTGCTGGCTGGTGATGCGGTAGCGCACCAGATCCCGGATGGAGACGATGCCGCAGAGGCGCCGCGCCCCATCCACCACGGGCAGGTGTCGGAAATAGCCGGAATCCATCACCTCCATCGCCTCCTGCACGGAGGTATCGGCGGTGACGACCTGCACCTCATGCGTCATCAGCGCGGCGACGCGCAGATCGAGCAGGCCGGCGCCATGCTGCGTCAGGCCGCGCACCACATCGCGCTCGCTGAGGATGCCGACCAGGCGGCCCGCCTCGTCACACACCACGACGGCGCCGATGCGCTGGCGGGAGATGATCTCCGCCGCCTCCGCCACCATGGAGTCCGGGAGGACGGAAATGACGGAGGAACCTTTTTGACGGAGAACGGCACCAACGGTCATGGCTGCATCCTTGCGAGGTAGGAACGAAGTGCCGCTATACCTGATAGGGCGTGTCGGGCATCGGCAAATCGTTCCGGGTGGAGAAGACTTCATCCGCACCTCATGCCGTGCTTAGCTTCTGGCCGCTGAAGGGCCCCCCATGCCGCTCACCATCGCCTGCCTGCACACCGCCCAGAGCAATGCGCCGCTCTTCGACGCCGCCGCCGAGGCCCTGCCGGGCGGCGCGCTGCGGCTGGCGCATCATGTTCGCGCCGATCTGCTGCGTGCGCCGACGCCAGACACCCTGGACGAGGCCGCATCCCTGCTGCGCCGTCTGGCGCAGGGTGCGGATGCCGTGCTGCTCACCTGCTCCACCATCGGCGCCGCGGTGGGGCAGGTGGGCGAGGCCCCCTGCCCCGTGCTGCGCGCCGATGCCGCGTTGGCTGAAGCCGCCTGCCGCAGCGGCGGGCCGGTGCATGTCCTCTACGCGGCGCCCACCACGCGCGGGCCGACGGAAGCCCTGTTCGCCGCCGCGGCCGCGAAGACCGGGGCGCAGCTGGACCTGCGCTTCGTGGAGGGCGCCTGGGATCTGTTCCTGGCGGGTGACCTGCCGGGCTATCACGCGCGGATCGCCGCGGTGGCCCTGGGCCTGCCGGGCCGCGTCGCGCTGGCCCAGGCCTCCATGGCTCGGGCGGCGGCGCTGATGGAGGGGGCGCCACCGCTGACCGTGCCCACCATCGGCGTGATGGCCGCGGCGCGGGCGGCGGTGCGGGCGCGAAATCCGGGCTAGACTGCGGCCTCACGATTCGCAGGAGGGCGGGAATTGGCTTTCGTCATCGCCGTCGCGCAGCAGAAAGGGGGGGCTGGCAAATCCACCCTGGCCTCCAACCTGGCTGTCGCTTTGCTCCAGGGCGGCAAGCGCGTCGCGCTGCTCGACACCGACCCGCAGGCCAGCCTGACCCGCTGGCATTCCATCCGGCCGGAGACGGCGCCAAAGCTGATCTTCGAAGCGCCCTCCGGCTGGCGCGTCACCGGCGCCCTGGACAAGCTGCGCCGCACCACCGACTTCATCGTGACGGACACGCCGCCGCATGCCGATACGGACAGCAAGATCGCCATCCGCGCGGCGGATCTCGTGCTGATCCCGCTGCAAGCCTCACTGCCTGATCTCTGGGCCAGCGAGGCGACCATCGCCCTGGCCGAGGCCGAGAAGCGGCTGCATCGCCTGGTGCTGAACCGCCTGCCCGCTTCCGGCCGGCTGCGCGATGTGGTGATGGAAGAGCTGGCGCGCCGCAAGACGCCGGTGATGGCCGAGACGCTGGGCAATCGCTCCGCCTTCGCCGCCGCCTTCGCGCTGGGCCAGGGCGTGACCGAGAGTGCGGCGCGCAGCCCCGCCGCCGATGAAATCCGGGCGCTGGCGGCGGCACTCGGCATGTTGAAGGGCAAGTGATGTCGGCGCAGATCGCCTTCCTGCTGCATGTGGTCTTCGCGGTGCTCTGGGTGGGGGGCATGGCCTTCGCCATCCTGGCCCTGCGCCCGGCGCTGGCCGTGCTGGAGCCGCCGCAGCGCCTGGCCCTGATGGGCCGCGTGCACAAGCGCTTCTTCCTCATCGTCTGGCACGCCATGCCGATCGTGATGCTGAGCGGCTACTATCTGCTGTTCGGCCATTATGGCGGCTTCCGCGGCGTGGGCTGGACGGTTCACCTCATGCACCTGACGGGGCTGCTGATGGCGGCCATCTACCTCGCCATCTTCTTCGGCCCCTGGAAGGCGATGCGGGCGGCGCTGCTGGCGCAGGACCTGCCGGCCGCGGCGGCCGCCAATGACCGCATTCGCCTCCTGGTCACGGGCAATCTGGTGCTCGGCCTGCTGACGGTCGGCATTGCCGCTTGGGGACGCCTCGGTTGAAGCACAATCTGACCATCCGCGATGATGACTACCCCGAGTTGGAGGCCGTCGCCGCCATCCAGCGGGGCCTGCACGGCTACAATCAGGAGCGCGGCGGGCCCTATGACCGCGAGCCGGTGACCGTGCTGGCGCGCGACGAGGAAGAGGTGGTGAAGGGCGGGCTGCTCGGCCTCACCTATTGGAACTGGCTCTTCATTGACTGGCTCTGGCTGGCGCAGGACCAGCGCGGCAAGGGGCTGGGCACGGAATTGCTGAACCGGGCCGAGGCGGTGGCGCGCGCGCGCGGCTGCACCGATGCCTATACCGACACCTTCAGCTTCCACGCCCCGCATTTCTGGACGCGCAATGGCTGGGTGGAGGCGGGGCGGCTGGATGGCATGCCGCCGGGGCATGCGCGGATCTGGTATCGGAAGAAGCTCTAGAAACCGCAGAGCTTCGCCGCATTCTCGACCAGGATGCGGTGGCGGGTGGCTTCATCCGGCACCCAGTCGAAGAGCCAGTCCAGCAGCAGCCCGTCATCCAGCATCTCCGCCGGCGTCGGGAATTGCGTGTGCGGCCAGTCGGTGCCCCAGACGCAGCGCTCCGGCGCCGCTGCCACGAAGCGCCGGGCGATGGGCGTGAGGTCGGCATAGGGCGCGGCACTCGCGCGGTAGCCACAGAGCTTCACATGCACGCGGCCGGTGTCGAGCAGGCGCAGGGCGGCGCCAAGCTCCGCGCCCTCCGGCCCATCGGCGGCCTTCACGCCCGCCATGTGGTCCAGCACCAGCGGCACCGGCAATTGCGCCAGGCGCGGGGCGAGCGCCATCAGCACATCGCCCTTCATGTAGAGCTGGATGTGCCAGCCGAGATCGGCCACGCGGCGCGCCAGCGATTCCAGCTGATCCACCGGCGTGCCATTGCCGCTGACGGCGTTGAAGCGCACGCCCACCGCCCCCTCATCGGCCAGGCGCCGCAGCTCGGCCGGGCTCGCCGCATCATCCACCACGACGATGGCGCGGGCGCTGTCCTGGCCGAATTGCGCGACGGCATCCATCGTCACCGCATTGTCGGTGCCATAGACGCTGGCCTGCACCACGACGCGGCGCGTCAGGCCGAGCGTCTTCGCCATGTCGAGATAATGCGCGATCAGCGCCGGCGGCGGCGTATAGGGCCGCGTCTCGCTCATCGGGAAGCGGTCATAGGGGCCGAAGATGTGGAAATGGCTGTCGCAGCTGCCTTCGGGCGCGCGCTGCCGGGGCGGGTTGGTCACCGCATTCGCGGGGGCGCAGGTGTAGGTCAGGTCCATGGGGTGAGATTGCGGGCAAGACGCACCCGGCGCAATCTGGCGGCACAGCATGCGGAAGGAAGCGCGATGAGCAAAGTGGCGGTGGTGACGGGGGCGAGCACGGGAATCGGGCGCGCCGTGGCTCTGGGCCTGTTGAAGGCGGGCTATCGCGTGGCGCTGGCCGCGCGCCGCCAGGATGCGCTGGACGAAACGGCGCAGATGGCCGGCGCCCATTCTGGCAATGCCCTGCCGATGGCCACCGACGTCGCCTCGCCCGATGGCGTGAACGCGCTCTTCGCCGCCGTGAAGGCCAAGTGGGGCCGCTGCGACCTGCTGTTCAACAATGCCGGCATGGGCGTGCAGGGCTATCTGCTGGAGGACCTGCCCGTGGAGAAGTGGCTGGAGGTGGTGAATGTGAACCTCACCGGCAGCTTCCTTTGCGCGCAGCAGGCCTTCCGCATGATGAAGGGGCAGACGCCGCAGGGCGGGCGCATCATCAACAATGGCTCGATCAGCGCGCACACGCCGCGGCCGGACAGCGTGGCCTATACGGCGACGAAGCACGCCATCACGGGGCTCACCAAGTCGCTGATCCTGGATGGGCGCAAGTACAACATCTCGGCCGGGCAGATTGATATCGGCAATGCGGCGACGAACATGACGGCCCGCATGCAGAAGGGCGTGAAGCAGCCCAATGGCGAGATGATGGTGGAAGCCACGATGGACGTTCAGAACGTGGCGAACGCCGTGCTGTTCATGGACAGCGTGACGCCCGAGGCGAATGTGCCCTTCCTGACGGTGAAGGCCTCGCTCATGCCCTGGGAAGGCCGGGGCTGAGCCAAGTCCTGGGGTCTGGGGCCTCTCGGCCCCAGCCGCCGGAGGCCCATTTTTCTTACGCCGTCGCCAACGCAATCTTCACCGCGGCCAGCGCTTCCTCGGCCTTATCCGCATCCGGCCCACCGGCCTGGGCCATATCCGGCCGCCCGCCGCCGCCCTTGCCGCCCACGGCGGCCGAGGCCGCGCGCACCAGCGCCACGGCATCGGCGCGGCCCTTGGCCACCTCGCCCACGCCGACCACGATGCTGGCCTTGCCCTCGGCCGTGGAGACCAGCGCCACCACATCGGCGGCACCACCCTTGAGGATGGCTTCCGCCAGGCCCTTCAGCTCCTTGCCCGGCATGTCGCCGAGGTCCCGCAGCGCCAGGCGCAGCCCGGCCACGGTTTCGACCTCGACGCCAGCCGTCGCCATCTTCTTGCGGGTCTCGGTGAGGTCCCGCTCCAGCTGGCGGCGATCCTCCACCAGCGCGGCCACGCGGGCCGGCAGGTCGGTGGGGCTAACCTTCAGCACGCTTGCGGCCTCTCGCAGCAGGCGGGATTCGGCCTCCATCGCGGCATAGGCGGTGGCCCCGGTGATCGCCTCGATCCGGCGCACGCCGGCTGCGACGGCGCCTTCGGAGACCAGGCGGAATAGGCCGATATCGCCGGTGCGCTTCACATGCGTGCCGCCGCACAGCTCGATGGAGTAGTGGCCCTTGCGGTCCACCGCCTCCGGATCATGCCCCATGGCGACGACGCGAACCTCCTCGCCATATTTCTCGCCGAACAGCGCCATGGCGCCCTCGGCCACGGCGGCATCGGGCGTCATCAGGCGGGTGGTGACCTCGGCGTTCTCACGGATGCGGGCATTCACCTCGGCCTCGACCCAGGCGAGGTCCTCGGCGCCGATGGGCGTGGGCTGGGAGACGTCGAAGCGCAGGCGGTCGGGCGCCACCAGCGATCCCTTCTGCGCGACATGCGTGCCCAGGCGCCGGCGCAGCGCCTCATGCAGCAGGTGGGTCGCGGAATGGTGGGCGCGGATGGCGCCACGGCGGCTGTGGTCCACCTCGGCGATCACCGCCTGGCCGACGCTCACATCGCCGCTTTCCACCTTGCCGATATGCACGAAAAGGTCGCCCAGCTTCCTCTGCGTGTCGCGGATGCGGATCACCGCATCGCCCACGCGGATCACGCCCGCATCGCCCTGCTGGCCGCCGCTTTCGCCATAGAAGGGCGTCTGGTTCAGGATGATCGAGACGTCGCGACCCTGGGTCACGCTGTTCACCGAACCACCATCGGCGATGATGGCGGCGATGGTCCCCTCGGCGCGCTCGGTCGAATAGCCGAGGAATTCCGTGGCGCCGAGCTTCTCCTTCACATCGAACCAGAGCGTCTCGGTCGCCGCCTCGCCCGAGCCGGCCCAGGCGGCGCGGGCGCGCTTCTTCTGCTCGGCCATGGCGGCGTCGAAGCCCGCCACATCCACGGCGCGGCCCTCGGCGCGCAGCGCGTCCTGCGTCAGGTCCAAAGGAAAGCCATAGGTGTCGTAGAGGCGGAAGGCCACGTCGCCTGGCAGGGCTTCCTTGTCACCCAGCTTGGCCTTCTCCGCCTCCAGCAAGCCAAGGCCGCGATCCAGCAAGGTGCGGAAGCGCGTCTCCTCCAGCTTGAAGGTCTCGGTGATCAGCGAGGCCGCGCGCGAAAGTTCCGGATAGGCCGCGGCCATCTGCCGCTCCAGCGCCGGAAACAGGCGGTGCAGCAGGGGCTCGACCGCGCCCATCATGTGCGCGTGGCGCATGGCGCGGCGCAGGATGCGGCGCAGCACATAGCCACGGCCCTCATTGGAAGGCAGCACGCCATCGGCCATCAGGAAGGCGCCGGCGCGGAGGTGATCGGCCACGACGCGGTGCGAGGCGCGGAAGGGGCCATCCGGCTCCTGCCCTGTCAGATGGGCGCTTTCCAGGATGATCGCGCGGAAGGTGTCGGTGTCGTAATTGTCATGCTTGCCCTGGAGGATGGCGGCGAAGCGCTCCAACCCCATGCCCGTGTCGATCGAGGGGCGGGGCAGCGGGTTCCTGGTGCCCTTGGGCTCCTCCAGGAACTGCATGAAGACCAGGTTCCAGATCTCGATGAAGCGGTCGCCATCCTGGTCGGCGCTGCCGGGCGGGCCGCCGAAGATCTTGTCGCCATGGTCGAAGAAGATTTCCGAGCAGGGGCCGCAGGGGCCGGTGTCGCCCATGCGCCAGAAATTGTCGTCGGTCGGGATGCGGATGATGCGGTCATCGCCGAGGCCCGCGATCTTCTTCCAGAAGCCCGCCGCCTGCTCATCCTCGGAATAGACGGTGACCAGCAGCCGCTCCTTCGGCAGGGCGAAATCCTTGGTGATCAGCGTCCAGGCGTGCTCGATCGCCTGTTCCTTGAAATAGTCACCGAAGGAGAAATTCCCCAGCATCTCGAAGAAGGTGTGGTGGCGCGCCGTGTAGCCGACATTGTCCAGGTCATTGTGCTTGCCGCCGGCCCGCACGCATTTCTGCGCGGTCGTCGCCGTCACATAGTCGCGCTTTTCCTGGCCGGTGAAGGTGTTCTTGAACTGCACCATGCCGGAATTGGCGAACATCAGCGTGGGGTCATTGCGCGGGACAAGCGGGCTGCTCTCCACCACGCGATGGCCATTGCGCGCGAAATAGCCGAGGAAAGTCGCGCGGATGTCGTTGCTGCTGCTCATGAAGGGCGCCTGAAAAGGAGGGTGGCGGGTGGATTACCGCGCCCCGCCTCCCCTCTCAATAGGCGCGGGGTCAGGCGGCCCGCAGCCCGCCCGCCGTCTCACCCAGGGCGGTGCGCAGCCGGGCGGCGTCGCCGCTCAACCCCTCGGCCATGCGCTCCAGCCCGCTCACCGCCTCGGCGGTCAGGCCGATGCGCTCCACCGCGCGCGACACGGCGGCGGCCGCATTCTCCGTGCCGCGCGCCACACCGGCGCTGGCCCCGGCGATCTCACGCGTGGCCGCACCCTGCTCCTCCACCGCGGTGGCGATGGTCGCGGCGACCTCATTCACCTCGCCCACCACGCCCGCGATGGAGCGCATGGAGGTCACCGCCTCGGCCGTCGCGGCCTGGATGGCGCTGATCTGGGCGGCGATCTCCTCCGTCGCCTTCGCGGTCTGGCCGGCCAGGTTCTTCACTTCGGAGGCGACGACGGCGAAGCCCTTGCCGGCATCCCCAGCCCGCGCCGCCTCGATCGTGGCATTGAGCGCCAGCAGGTTGGTCTGGCCGGCGATGTCGCTGATCAGCCGCACCACATCCCCGATGCGCTGCGCCCCGTCCGAGAGGCTCCGGACCAGCGTATCCGTGCCCTGCACCTGCGCGCTGGCCCGCCCGGCCACCTGGCTGGCCTGGGCCACCTGGCGGGTGATCTCAGCCACGGCGGCGGCCAATTCCTCCGATGCGGCGGCGACGGTCTGCACGCCGGAGGAGGCCTCCTCCACCGCGCTGCGGGCGCTGGCGGCCTCATGCGCCGCGCCATCGGCCTCGGCCGCGATGCGCTTGGCGGCGTCATCCAGGCTGCCCGAGGCGGATTCGACCGCCTGTGCCACGCCGCCCAGGGATTGCTCGATGCGCGCCGCCGTGGCCGCGCGCGCCTCGCGGGCCTGCTGGGCGGCGGCGGTTTCTAGCGCCTGGCGGTGCAGCACCGCGGCGGCCTCCGCCTCGCGCGCCTGCTCGGCCGCGCGGCGGGCGACCTCCGCTGCGCGCCGCAGGCCCAGGATGATCACCAGGAGGCCGGCGGCCTCGACCAGCAGGATCACCGCATGCAGCATGACACGGCCGAAGCTGCCCTCCAGCGTCCCGAAGACCAGCGCGGGGGCGGCGAAATTCATCGCGAGGTGATGCAGCGCGACGGTGAGGGTGCCCAGCAGGATGGGGCGCGGATCGCAGAAGCCCGCCAGCAGCGCGAGGGTGGCGAAATAGGCCATGTGCATGTCCACCTGCCAGCCCATCGGGGCCAGGGCGACATGCACGGAGACGACGACCATGACGGCCACCGCCATGGTCTGCCCGAGGACTGGCGCGGCCAGCCCTGCGCGTGCGGTCCAAAGCGTCGCGACCAGGGCGATGGCAGCCAGGGCCGTCCCGACCAGCAGCGCCTCACGCGGGGCGCCTTGCAGCCAGCCGATCAGCGGCGTGAGGGGCACGAGGACCCCCAGCAGCAGCAGAAGCAGGCGCCCTGTCCGGGCGCGGAGATCAGTCAGGTCCATGGTGATTCCTTCACGGCTGGCGGCAGTCATCGGGGGGAGCGGCCAGCCAGGCGAGGCTGGCGCCAACCATGCGGCGCAGCCGGGCGGGGTCGGCATCGGGCGTTTCGGGCATGGCCAGGATCAGCGTGACAGGACCGCGGGAGGAGATGCTGCGGATGCGCCAATCCGGGGCGCCAAAGGCCGCCTCCGCCGGCGCGCCGGGCGGCAGGGCGAGCAGGACCGCCTGCCCCGCGCGCGGCCAGAGCGCCCCGGCGGTGAGCGCCAGGGTGGAGATCATCAGAAGGGAAAGCGCCTGGGCCACCCGGCCAGGATGCCGCAGGCGCGTGAATCAATCCTTGCCGCCAGCCCGCGACCTTGCGGGATGGCAAAACGTCAATAGGCGGGCGTCGCCTCCGTCACCGAGACATGCGCCGAGACCACCTTCCAGCCGACATCGGGGAAGCGCACCCAGGTCTGGGTCTGGCGCGCCGGCAAATCGCCGCGGCCGCGCATCTTGAAGATCAGGTTCACCACGGCGAAGTCCCGGCCCAGCGTCAGGATATCCAGGCGCAGACGCTCCAGCTTGATGCCCGGGCCCGGCGGGCGTGCCACGCGATGGGCGTGGATCTCGTCAAAACCATAGCCGTTCTCATGGATGGCGAGGCGCCGGGTGTGCGGCGAATTCCAGAAGGTGTCGTCCAGCACCTCCACATCCTTGGTGATGAGCGCGGCCTCATAGCGCTCGAATTTCTCGCGGACTTCCTCGACGATCTCGGGGATGTTGGGGGTCATGCTTGGGCCTCCAGAGCCAGGGCGGTGCGGATGAGAAGGGAGTCGGCCCCGCGTGCCGCGATGAGCGAGAGGCCGACCGGCCGCCCCTCCACCACGGCACCGGGGATGCTGATCTGCGGATGGCCGGCGAGGCCACCCTGCGCGCAGAGGCACAGGATCTGGTCGCGCAGCGGCGTCAGCACATCGAGCGGCAACCCGGCCCTGGGGGCCGGGAAAGGCGTGGTGGGGATGGCGAGGACGGCGCCTGGCGGCAGCAGGAAGCGCATGCGGCCGCGCACCTCCTGCCGCATCAGCGCGGCCCAGCCGCGATCCGCCTCGCTGGACATCGCACCCAGCACCAGCCCCTTGGCGACGGAGAAGGCGAAGCGCGGATTGTCGCGCTCCACCCACTCGCGGAAGGTCTCCCAGGCCTCGACGGGTTGCAGCACGCGCTGCGCCCGGCCCCAGACGGAAAGGCCCGGTGGCGCCATCAGGTCGAAGCGGGTGTCGGGGATGATCGCCTTGAGGCGGCGGACCACGGGCTCCAGCGCGGCGGCGGTCGCGGGCTCGGCGAAGCCGAAGGCGTCGCTGGCGATGATCAGCCGCGTGGGCAGCGCCTCGGGAATCGCCTCGCCCAGCAGCACTTCCGAGACGCGGGCGAAGGTCCTGGCATCGCGCGCGAACCAGCCGGTGGTGTCGGAACTGGGCGCCTGGGGCAGCATGCCGGCCAGGTTCAGCCGGCCATGGGTGGGGCGGATGCCGTAAAGGCCGCAAAAACTCGCCGGCACGCGGACCGAGCCGCCGGTATCCGTCCCCAGCGCCGTGTCGCAGATGCCCTGCGCCACGGCGCTGGCCGAGCCGGAGGAGGAGCCGCCCGGCACATGGCCTGGCGCGGCCGGGTTCAGCGGCGTGCCCTCGAAGGCGTTCTCGCCCAGGATGCCGAGCGAGACCTCATCGGTGATGGTCTTGCCGATCAGCGTGGCGCCGGCATCGAGCAGGGTCTGCACGGCCCAGGCGTGGCGGGTGGGAATCGGATTCTGCCGCGCCCAGTCGGGATTGCCGCCGCCAGTCGACGTGCCCGCCACGTCGAACAAATCCTTGGCGGCGAAGCTCAGCCCGGCCAGGGGGCCGCCCTCCCTCCCCTCGATCCGCACGGCGCTTCCAGGGACGAAGGGAGAAGTCATGCGGCGCGCTCCTGGCGGTGAAGCGCGCAGCTTGTCCGGCCTTGCGGCGCTTGGCTACTCGTCCTCGGCCGGGCCGTCGCTGTCGGGGGCCACCATCATGGCGTTCGCCACCGTCGCCGCCTGGCCGCGGATGCGCTTCTCGATGCTGTCCGCCATGGCGGGATTGTCGCGCAGATACTGCTTCGCGTTCTCGCGCCCCTGGCCGATGCGCTGGCCATCGCAGCTGAACCAGGCGCCGGATTTCTCCACCACGCCCGCCTTCACGCCGAGATCCACCAGCTCACCCACCTTGCTGATGCCCTCGCCATACATGATGTCGAACTCGACCTGCCGGAAGGGCGGCGCCATCTTGTTCTTCACCACCTTCACGCGGGTCTGGTTGCCGGTGACTTCCTCGCGGTCCTTGATCGCGCCGATGCGGCGGATTTCGAGGCGGCAGGAGGCATAGAATTTCAGCGCATTGCCGCCCGTCGTGGTCTCCGGATTGCCGAACATCACGCCGATCTTCAGGCGGATCTGGTTCAGGAAGATCAGCAGCGTGTTGGAGCGGCTGACCGTGCCCGTCAGCTTGCGCAGCGCCTGGGACATGAGGCGCGCATGCAGGCCGACATGGCTGTCGCCCATCTCGCCCTCCAGCTCGGCCTTGGGCACCAGCGCGGCCACGCTGTCCACCACCAGCACGTCAATGGCGCCCGAGCGGACCAGGGTATCGGCGATTTCCAGCGCCTGCTCGCCGCCATCGGGCTGGCTGATCAGCAGGTTCTCGACATCCACGCCAAGCTTGCGGGCATAGCCGGGGTCCAGCGCGTGCTCGGCGTCAATGAAGGCGCAGGTGCCGCCCTTCTTCTGGGCTTCCGCGATGGCATGCAGCGCCAGCGTCGTCTTGCCCGAGGATTCCGGGCCGTAGATCTCGACGATGCGCCCCTTCGGCAGCCCGCCAATCCCCAGCGCCAGATCCAGGCCCAGCGAGCCGGTGGAGATCACCTCGATCCCCTCCATCGCGCTCTTGCTGCCCATGCGCATGATCGAGCCCTTGCCGAAGGCCCGCTCGATCTGGCTGAGCGCGGCGTCGAGCGCCTTTCCTTTTTCCATCCTGGAGATCCCCTACAACCCGTGGCAGCATGACGCGGCCAGATTACACGCAATGCAACAATGCCCAAGCAGGGAGTGGTTGCGCCGCTCGATGTTCTATTAATGTTCTTTTTTGAGGTGCGCCGCAAGGGGGAGAAACGCACCCGCCACCGCCATTCGCAGCGCATCGGGCGTGTAGGGCTTGGCGAGGAAGCGAAATCCCTCGGCCGGCAGGTCCGAATCCACCACGGCCGCCGCATAGCCGGACAGCAGCAGAATCGGGATATCCGGCAGGAGCTTGCGCGCCGCCCGGGCCAGGGCCAGCCCGTCCATGCCGGGCATGGCGACGTCGCTCGCGATCAGGCAGGGGCGCAGCCCGGCTTCCAGCTGCTCCAGCGCCTCCTCCCCATCCAGCGCCTGCACCACCTCGAAGCCCGCCTGCGTCAGGCAGAGATTGGCCACGCGCAGCAGCGAGGGCTCGTCATCCACCAGCAGAATCGGGCCGACCGGCACGGCCACCGGGGCGGGCCGCGGGGGCTCGGGCAGGTCGAGCGGGCCGTCATGCCGCGGCAGCAGGATGCGGAAGGTGCTGCCCTGGCCGGGTTGGCTTTCCACCTCCATCTGCCCGCCCAGCTGCCCGATGATGCCCTGGACTGTGGCGAGACCGAGCCCCGTCCCGCCCTGATCGAGCTTCGTGGTGAAGAAGGGCTCGAAGATGCGCGGCAAGACCTCCGGCGGAATGCCGGGGCCATTGTCGGTGACCTCCACCATGGCGTAGCGCCCGGCCGGCAGGGCCAGGCTGTCCAGCACCAGCCGCCGGCCGGTCGAGATGCGCAGCTTGCCCACGCCCTTCATCGCATCGCGGGCATTCACCACCAGGTTCAGCAGCACCTGGTCCCATTGCGAGGGGTCCACCCGGATGCGGCGCGGCGGCTCCTGCAGGTCCAGCTCCAGTTCGATCCGCGCGCCCAGCAGCCGGGGCAGCATGACCGCGAGCTGGCGGATGCTTTCATTCAGGTCGAGCACGCGGGGCGCCATCACCTGCTGCCGGGCGAAGGCCAGCAATTGCTTCACCAGGGCCGAGCCGCGCTGCGCTGCCCCCTCGATCGCCTCGATCTCGCGCTCGGCCGCCGCGCCGGGTGCCACATGGCGCAACGCGCCGGCCGCCCCCAGCACCACGGAGAGCAGGTTGTTGAAGTCATGCGCGATGCCGCCCGCCAGACGACCCAGGATTTCGAGCCGCGCCCCCACCCCGGGCGCCAGGGATTCCAGCAGCAGCAGCGCGCCATCCGCACCGCCCAGCGGCACGAGGCGCAGCAGCCCCACCGCCTCCACCGCAACCGGCGCCGGGCTCTCGCCGCGCAGCGCGGCCTGGATCGCGAGTTCGGCCGCCGGAAAAAGCCGCGCCGCCGCATCGCCGGTGCGGATCAGCACGGCCCCCCCCAGCGCGCCGCGCAGCGCCGCATTGGCCAGCACGACGCGGCCCGCGACATCGAGCAGCGCCGCCGGCTGCGGCCAGGCCGCGATCACCGCCTCGCCGCCCGGCAGGCGCGGGCTCATGGCGCCCCCCTGAGGCGCATCACATAGGCGATGATCTTGGCCGCCGCGTCCCAATGCTCGGCCGGAATTTCCTCATCCAGCTCCACCTGGTAGAGCGCGCGGGCGAGCGGCGGGTCGGGCAGCACCGGCACGCCCGCCTGGCGTGCCACCTCGCGGATCTTCGCCGCCATCGCATCCACCCCCTTGGCCACCACCCGCGGCGCCGCAGCTTGCCCGGCTTCATAGGCCAGGGCCACGGCGTAATGGGTGGGGTTGGTGATCACCACGGTCGCGCGCGGCACGGCCGCCATCATGCGCCGCCGCCCCGCCGCCTCGCGCAGCTGGCGCAGCCGGCCCTTGATGATCGGGTCGCCCTCGCTTTCCTTGTATTCCTCCTTCAGCTCCTGCCGGCTCATCCGCAGCTTTTCCAGATGGCGGAAGCGCACCAGCAGGATGTCCAGCAGCGCCAGCAGCGCGAAGGCGGCGAGCGTGGCCGCCAGGAGCCGCAGCACCCCCCAGCCCGCCGCGCCGAACAGCTCCGCCGGCGGTGCGGCCAGCACGGCGGCCAGCCCCGGCAAATCGCCCGCCACATACCAGAGCGCGGCGGCGACGATGCCGATCTTGAGGACCGAGCGCGCGAATTCCAGCAGCCCCTCGGCGCCGAAAAGCCGGGCAAAGCCGGAGATGGGGGAAATCTTGGCGAGGCTCGGCGTCAGCCCGGTCAGCGAGATGACGCCGCGCGTCTGCGCCAGCGTCGCGGCGATGGCGCCCAGCGCCGCCGCGGCCGTGATCGGCCAGGTGAGATCAAGAAACAGGTCCAGCCATTCCCGGGCCGCCCCGGCCGCGCTCAGCTCATGCCCGCGGCCCAGCGTGCCGCGCAGCGAGGCGGCGATGCGCTCCATCTCGCCGGGCAGCAGCAGCGCCGCCATGAAGGTGGAGGCGAGCAGCGTGGCAAAGCCCACCGCCTCGCGCGAGAGGGCGACATTGCCCTGCTGCGC
>JAIYDS010000267.1 GCA_027487385.1 Acetobacteraceae bacterium
GCGCGCAAGCAGCTGGGCCTCTTCACCGGCATCCTGCTGCTGGTCTCGGGCGTGATCGTGGCGCTGATCGTCTACATGCTGACCATGGACAAGCTGCGCGAGATCGCGACGCTGAAGCTGATCGGCGCGCCGGACAGCTCCATCGTGGCGCTGGTCATGCAGCAGGCGCTGCTGCTCGGCGCCACCAGCTTCGCCAGCGGCGCGGCCCTTCTGATGCTGGTGAAGGACGTCTTTCCCCGCCGCGTGGTGCTGGGGCCGGAGGAACTGGCCGGCGTGGGCCTGGTGGTCTTCGTCATCTGCCTGCTGGCCAGCCTGCTGGGCGTTCGCGCGGCGCTACGCATCGAGCCCGCCCAGGCGCTGGGCGGATGAGCCTCGTCGAGCTGGCCGGCATCGCCAAGGGCTTCGGAAAGGGCGAGGCGCGGGTGCAGGCGCTCGCGGACATCCACCTCCATGTGAACCCGGGCGAGGTGGTGGGGCTGCGCGGGCCCTCCGGCAGCGGGAAGTCCACCCTGCTCAACGTCGTTGCCTGCATCCTGGAGCCGGATGCGGGGGTGATGCGACTGGCCGGCGAGACGGTGTGGGAGGGCGGCTGGAAGCGGCGGGATCTGCGCGCGCTGCGGCGCGAGAAGATTGGCTTCATCTTCCAGGCGCATAATCTGCTGCCCTTCCTGAACGCCATCGACAATGTCGCGCTGGCCATCACCCTCTCCGGCGTGGGCCTGGCCGAGGCGCGGCGGCGCGCGGCGGCATTGCTGGACCACTTGCAGGTGGGCAAGCGCGCCACCGCCATGCCGGCGCTGCTCTCGGGCGGCGAAGCGCAGCGCGTGGCCATCGCCCGCGCGCTGGCCAACCACCCCAGCATCATCCTGGCCGATGAGCCGACCGCGGCGCTGGATTCCGAGCGCGCGCGGGTGGTGATGGAATTGCTGCGCCGCGTGGCGCGCGAGCAGCAGGCCGCCGTCCTCGTCGTCACGCATGACGAAAAGATCTTCGACCGCTTCGACCGCATGGTGAATCTGCGTGACGGGCGCATCGAGAGCGAGACCCGCCCCGGCGCTTGACCCTTCCCTTGTTGGAAGGGCGAGAGATGCGCCATGCATCATGCCCTCGCGGTCCTTCTGATCCTCGCCCCCAGCCTCGCGCTGGCGCATTCCGAATTGCGCGGCAGCAGCCCGGCCGAGGGCGCGCGCCTCACCGCGCCACCCGCCGAAATCCTGCTGCGTTTCAATGAACCTGTGCAGGTCACCTTCCTGCGCCTGCTGGATGCGGCGGGCCAGCCCCTGGCGCTTCGGCGCGCGGGCGATGCGGCGCCCCGGCGGGAGGAGCGCGCCGTGCCTGAATTGCCACTTCCCCCCGGCGCCTGGCACCTGGAATGGCGCGCCATCTCGGCCGATGGGCACCCGATCCGCGGCACGCTGCGCTTTACGCTGGAGGCCCCATGATCCTTGAATATCTCCAGCCCGATCCCAGCCTGCTCGATGGCGCGACGGTGCTGCTGCGCGCGGCCTATTACGCCGCCTCGCTCGGCGCGGCGGGCATGGGGCTCTTCCTCGCTGGTTTCGGGCACCGGCTGGATGCGGGGGGCCTGGCCCATGCGCGGCGCTGGCTGCTGGGGACGGCGCTGGCCGGCATCCTGCTCTCGCTGCTGGCGCTGCTGCTGCGCGCCCATGTGCTGAGCGGGGGCGAGGCGCTCTTCGACGGCGCGGTCTGGCGCGCCATGATGATCTCGCGCATTGGCGATGCCTTCTGGCTGCGCGTGGCGGGGCTCGGCCTCCTGGCGCTGGCGGCTTCCCCCTGGCCGGTCGCGGCGGCGCTGGCCGCCATGGGCGCGCTGGTGACGGCGGCGAGCTACGCCGCCATGGGACATTCCACCCTGTTCCGGCCGCGCCAGGAGCTTTCCGCCCTGGTCACGCTGCATCTTCTCGCGGTCGGCTTCTGGATCGGCAGCCTGCCGCTGCTGGCGCGCGCCGCGCGCTTGGGCGAGGCGGCGCTGATCGCCGCCTGGTCGCGCGCCGCGCTGGCCATGGTGGCGGTGGTCTTCCTCGCCGGCGGCATCACCGCCTGCCTGCTGGTACCACGCTGGGATCTGCTCCTGGCCGCCTGGTATGGCTGGGGGCTGATGGCCAAGCTCATCCTGGTCTTTGGCCTGATCGCGCTGGCCGCCTGGCACCGGCTGCGCCTCGTCCCGGCGCTGGCCACGGGCGGGGAGGCCGCGCGCCTGCGCCTGGCGCGCTCCATCCGCGCCGAGGCCTGGCTCGCGCTGCTGGTCTTCTGGGCAGCGGCGGAGATGGTCTCGGTCCATCCGATGGATGCGGGGCACCGCATCAACCCCTGAACCAGGCGCTTGCGCGCGGCGAAATCCACGCGCAGCATCCCTCCCAAAACAAGGGAGGCGCACATCATGGAACAGATCACCCGCCGGGGCGCGCTGGGCGCCGCCACGGCCATCGCGGCCGCGCCGCTGGCCGGACGCGCCCAGACCCGCGACACCACCATCCGGATTGGCGTGCTGGCCGATATGAGCGGCCCCTATCGCGACACCTCCGGCCCCACCTCCGTCGCCGCCGTGCAGCAGGCGATCGAGGATCTGGGCATGGCCAATCGCGGCATCCAGGTGGAGGTGCTCTCAGGCGACCATCAGAACCGGCCGGACGCCGCCCTCGCCCTCGCGCGCCGCTGGATCGACACCCAGGGCGTGGACATGATCTGCGAGGTGAACAACAGCGCCATCGCGCTCGCCGTCGCGAATCTGGTGCGGGAGCGGGACAAGATCCAGCTTGCCTCGGGTGCGGCCTCCAGCGCGCTGACCGGGCCGCAATGCAGCACCCACACGATCCATTGGACCTATGACACCTGGATGTTCGCCAATGTGGTGGGCGGCGCCACCGTCCGCTCCGGCGGCGATTCCTGGTTTTTCGTCACCGCCGACTACGCCTTCGGCCACCAGCTGGAACGCGACACGGCGCAATTCGTCACACGCTCCGGCGGGCGGGTGATGGGCAGCGCCCGCTACCCCTTCCCCGGCACCACGGATTTCAGCTCCTTCCTGCTCCAGGCCCAGGCCAGCCGCGCCAAGGTGGTGGGCCTCGCCATGGCGGCGGCCGACATGCAGAACTGCGTGAAGCAGGCGCATGAATTCGGCCTGACGCGGCGCGGCCAGCAGCTCGCCGGCATGATCATGTTCGTGCAGGACATCCGCTCCATCGGCCTGGAAGCCGCACAGGGGATGGTGATGAGCGAGGTCTTCTACCACGACCTGAATGACCGCACGCGCGGCCTGGCCAGCCGCATCCTGCGCCGCACGCCGGACAACATGCCGAACCAGGAACACGCCGGCACCTATTCCTGCGCCATCCACTACCTCAAGGCGGTGGCGGAGGTGGGCGTGGCCCGCGCCAAGGCGAGTGGAATCGAGGTGATCAACGTGATGAAGCGCATGCCCACCGATGACGATGCCTTCGGCCCTGGCCGCATCCGCGAGGATGGCCGCAAGATCCACCCCGCCTATCTGTTCGAGGTGAAGGCGCCCCGCGAATCGCGTGGCCTTTGGGATTTCTACAAGTTGCGCGCGACCGTCGCCGCCGAAGACGCCTTCCGCCCCCTCAACGAGGGCGGCTGCCCTCTCATCCGGACCTGAACCCATGCAACGTCGTCATCTTGCCCTGCTCTCCGGCAGCGCCCTGCTCTCCCCCGCCGTGCTGCGCGCCCAGGAGGCGGAGCGGCGCGAGGACCTCATCCAGGGCTTCTCCCGCACACGCCTTGCCCGCTTCCAGCCCGCCATGGCGCGGGAGGTGGAGCGCGGCAGCTTCAATGGCTGCGTGGCGCTCATCGCCCGCAACGGCCAGATCGTGCATCACGAGGCCTATGGCCATCAGGACAATGCCCGCCGCGTGCCCATGACGCGCGAGGCGATCTTCCTGCTCGCCTCCATGACCAAGCCGCTGACCAGCGTCGCCGCCATGATGTTGATCGAGGAGGGGCGCATGAAGATCGGCGACCCCATCACGCAATGGCTGCCCGAGCTGCGTGAGCTGAAGGTGATGACCGCCCAGGGGGAAGTGCCGCTCGCGCGCCCCATCACCGTGCAGGACTTGCTGCGGCATTCCTCGGGCTTCGTCTATGCGGCCTCCGCCCCCTTCCCGCGCATCCGCGAGATGTACGAGCAGCTGGACATCGAGGCGCGTCGCGGCCCCGTGCCGGGCGATGAGATGCTGAAGCGCCTGGGCACCATCCCTCTCGCCTTCCAGCCTGGCGCCCAATTCTTCTACTCCATCAGCACCGATGTGCTGGGCCTGCTGCTGGAGCGCGTGGCGGGCCAGCCGCTCGACCGGCTGATCGCCGAGCGGCTGACCACGCCGCTCGGCATGACCGACACCGTTTGGTGGGTGGATCCGGCACGCCGTTCGCGCGTGGCGGAGAGCATCGCCTCCGACCCGCTCTCCGCGCCGATGTGGCAGAGCTACCGCATCGAGCAGAACCCGGCCCCGGCGAGCCACTTCAAGGGCGGCGCGGGCATGGTGGGCACCAGCGCGGATTATTTCCGCTTCGCGCAGATGGTCGCCAATGGCGGCAGCTTCGAGGGCAAGCGCTACCTCTCGACGCCGACGGTGAATTGGATGCTGTCGGACCATATGGGCAGCATGGGTGGTTCGCCCCAGGCCAGCACCGGGCCGGGCTATGGCTTTGGCCTCGGCTTCGGCATCCGGCGCGAGCAGGGCATCGCCGTCGCCCCCGGCTCGCCCGGGGACGCCATGTGGGCAGGCGCCTGGGGCACCAGCTTCACCATTGACCGCGCGGAGAAGCTGGTGGGCGTCTTCATGGCGCAGGGGCCCTCCAGCCGGACTCACACGCGCATGGTGTTCAAGAACCTGGTCTATGGCGCGATGGTGGAGAGCCTGCGCGGCTAACGCGGCGAGAGGGTCTCCGTGCCGACACCGCCCTCGCGGCCCTGGGTCCAGCGGCCGACGAGGCGGCCATCGGCCATGACCTCATAGGCGACGACTCCGGTCTCGCGGCCGGAGACATAGCCGATGACCAGGAGATTGCCGACGGTGAGCGCAATGCCGTTGGTGGTCTCGCCCGCCACGCGCCAGGTCATCCGCCAGGTCTGCGGGCCCGTGGCGGTGAGCGTGGCCGAGCCCTGATAGGCCGTGCCATCGGCACCGCGGCCCTCGACGGCATAAACGCCGCTGCGCTGGGCCGCGGCGGGTTGGATGGAAAGGCAGGCGGCCAGGAGGCCGGTGGCGGCGAAAGCAAGGCGAGGCATGGGGCCCTCCAAAGGTTGCGGCGCCATGCTAGGCGGTCCAGCCTAACAAAGCCCTCCCGGAATTGGCCATTGCGGCCTGGGCCGGTGGCCCCATCTCCGCATCACAGCCGAGGAGAAGACCGATGGTCCTGAAACTGATCTGCGCCCAGGTGATGCTGACGAAACTCGCGGTGCGCGGGGCTTTCACGCTGGGCGCCGTCGCCGGGACGGCGGGCGTCATCGGGCTTTGCGCGCTGGGCAAGGCCGTGAAGGACAAGCGCGAGGGCGCCGCCCAGAATTCCTCCACCTAGAATTTTTCCACCCAGGGGCGGAGCGCGATCTCGCTGCTCCAGGCCGAGCGGGGCTGCGCCAGCACGTGCAGATAGGTCTCGGCGATGGCGTCGGGATCGAGCAGGGAGTCGCTGCCGGGCTCGGCCACACGGCGCGCCGATGCGATGCCGCCATCAATCACGAAATGGCAAACATGGATGTTCTGCGGGTGAAGTTCCCGCGCCAGGCTCTCGGCGAGGCCGCTCAGGGCGAATTTCCCCATGGCGAAAGGCGCCGATTGCGGAAAGCCCTTCACCCCGGCCGAAGCACCGGTGAAGAAGATCGCACCCCGCCCCTGCTTCAGCATGCGCCGCGCCGCCTGCTGCGCGGCCAGGAAGGCGCCGAAGGCGCACACCTCCAGCGTGCGGCGCACCTCCTCCGGATCGAGCGTGATCAAGGGACCGCGCACGCGGAAGCTCGGATTGTAGATCACGAGGGCGGGCGAGCGCCCCGCTGCGTCAAGGCCGTCAAAGAGGGAAGCTACGGCTGAGACATCCGCCGCGTCGCCGGCATGCAGACTGGCGCCCGTCTCGGCGGCCAGCGTGGTGAGCTTCGCCGTGTCCCGGGCGGCGAGGGCCACATCCCAGCCGCCCGCGCTGAGTCGGCGCGCGAGCGAAGCGGAGAGCCCCGCGCCCGCGCCGATGATCAGCGCCGTCTCAGCCATGGCCGTAGATCCGCTTGGCCTCGGCCGGGCTGACCAGCCCATCGGCCACGTCGCGCGCCACCAGCGCCGGGTCGCGCTGCTTCGGGTCCCCCATGCCGCCGCCGCCGGGCAGCTTGAGCACCAGGTGCCGCCCCTTGGGGATCACCTGGAAGCCCTTGGTGCGCAGCACCGTGCCATTGGGATCATCGAGCCCGACCCAGCCGCCCGCCCCCGCCTCGCCGCCAAAGCGGCCCTTGGGCGGATCGGCCACGCGGTCGAAGATGGCGTTCACGGCGAATTCGGCGTCCTTCTTGGCGCCGATCTCCATGATCTGCCCGAAGCCGCCGCGCGTCTTGCCCGCGCCCGCGGAATCCGGCCGCAGTTCCTTCCGCCAGAAGATGACGGGCGCCACATTCTCCGTGGCTTCCACCGGCATGGTGCGCACGCCGGAGGGGAAGGCGATGCCGTCCAGCCCATCCTTCGTCGGCCGCGCGCCGGTGCCGCCGGAGTTGAAGGTGACGATCTCGAAATCCTCGACCTCGGCCGCCTGGCCGCTGACCTGGGATCCGCCGCGCAAGGGCGGGTTCCACAGGGCGGAGGAGCCTTCGGCATTCACGCGATCGGGGATGGTCTGCGCCAGGCAGCCCATCATCAAATCAGGGATGAGCTGCCCGATGACGTGACGCACGCTGACCGGATAGGGGCGCGGCGCGTTCAGGATGCAGCCTTCGGGGATCTCCATGCGGAAGGGCAGAAGGCTCGCCCAGTTGTTGGGGATTTCCGGCGCGATCACGCATTTCAGCCCAAAGCAGGCATAGGCGCGGCAATAGGCCGGCGGCACGTTGATGCCGCGGGTGGAAAGCCCGGAGGTGCCGGCGAAATCCACGATGATCTCACCGCCCTCGGCGCGCATCGCCGCATGCAGCGTGACCGGCGCCTCATAGCCATCGGAGCGGATTTCCGAATGCCAGACCACGCCCTGCGGCAGCTTGGCGATCTCCGCCTTCGTCGCGCTCATGCTGCTGTCAAAGATGAAGCCGGCGAGGTCGTCGAGCGACTCCATCCGGTATTCGTCCATCATCTCGACGAGCCGCTTGGCGCCGGCGTCGTTGCAGGCGCAAAGGGAGTAGATGTCGCCTTCCAGTTCCACCGGCGTGCGGGAGCCGACGCGGATGAAGTCGAAGAAGGTCTCGTTCGGGGCTCCGGCGTCGAAGCACTTCACGATCGGGATATAGAGCCCTTCCTCGAAGACCGAGCGCCCCTCCGGCCCCATGCCGAGGCCGCCGATGTCAATGATATGCGCGGTGTTGGCAAAGAGGCCGACGATCTTTCCGTTGCGGAAGGCGGGGCTGACCACGGTCAGGTCATGCAGGTGGCCGGTCGCGAGCCAGGGATCGTTGGTGATGTAGTGATCGCCCGGCTTCATCGTGTGGGCGGGGAATTTCTTGAGGAAATGCCCCACCGCCTCGGCCATGGAGTTCACATGGCCAGGCGTGCCGGTGACGGCCTGCGCCATCATCCGCCCTTCCAGGTCGAAGATGCCGGCCGAGAGATCGCCCGCCTCGCGGACCGTGGTGCTGAAGGCGGTGCGGATCATGGTCTGCGCCTGTTCCTCGACCACCGCGATGAGGCGGTTCCATTGGATCTGGCGTTGGATCTTTTCGAGCGCCGTGTTCATCACGCATCCCCCCGCGTCAGTTCCAGATAGCCCAGCCCATCCATCCGGCAGGTCCAGCCCGGGCCCACCAGGGTGCTCGTCTCATCCTCGGCGATGATGCAGGGGCCGGGCACTTCCGCGCCCGGCGCCATCTGCGAGCGGTCATAGACCTGCCAGGTGGCGACCACGCCCGTGGAGGTGTCACGCACCTGCTGGGCGCGGATCGGCGCGGGCGCCGGCGCATCGGCCACCTCGGCGGCGGCCTCCACCGCATCCACCACTGTCGCGACCGTGACGGCGAAGCTCAGCACCTCGACATCGCTGCCCGGCACCGGGCGGTCGTAGAAGCGGGTATACTCGGCGTCATAGGCGGCGCGGATTTCGGCGATATCGGCCTCGATCAGCGGTCGCACCGGCAGCGCCACGGCGATCTCATGCCCCTGCCCCACATAGCGCATATAGCCGATGCGATGCTCGACGGTGGGCGCACCGAAGCTTCCCTCGGCGACCACCTTCGCGGCCTCGGCGCTCATCGCCGCCAGCAATGCGTTCACGCCCGCCACATCGAAGCTCGCGAAGCGGGTGTAGAGGCTCTTCACCACCTCATAGCCGACGGGCGCACGGAGAAAGCCGATGGCGGAACCGACGCCGGCGCCCGAAGGCACCAGCAGCTTCTTCACACCGATCTTCTCCGCCACGCGATAGCCATGCACGGGCCCGCCGCCGCCAAAGGCGATGATGGCGCGGCCCTCATAGGATTTGGCACTCTCGATGGCATGGACACGCGCCGCATTGGCCATGTTCTCATCCACCATCTCGACCACGCCGAGTGCAGCCATGCCGGCTTCGAGGCTCAGCCCCTTGCCCACATGCTCCACCAGCGCCGCCTCGGCCGCCTGGGTGTTCAGCGCGAGCGAACCACCCGCGAAGGCCGCCGCGTCATAGCGGCCGAGCGTGAGGTTCGCATCCGTCACGGCCGGCTTCGTGCCGCCGCGGCCATAGCAGGCCGGGCCAGGATCGGCGCCCGCGGATTCGGGACCGACCTGGATGCGCCCCATGCTGTCGAGATGCGCGAGCGAACCGCCGCCCGCGCCGATCTCCACCATCTCGATCACGGGGATGCGCAGCGGCAGGCCCGAGCCCTTGCGGAAGCGACCAACGCGCGCGACCTCGAAGGTGCGGCTCGCCTGGGGCGCAAAGTCGTCAATCAGGCAGACCTTGGCCGTGGTCCCGCCCATGTCGAAGCTCAGCACCTTCGACCAGCCGCGCTGCTTGGCCACATGTGCCGAGAAGATCGCTCCACCCGCGGGCCCGCTCTCCACCAGGCGGATGGGGAAGCGCGAGGCGGTCTCGATGGTGGTGAGGCCACCGCCCGAGAGCATCAGAAACAGCGGGCAGGTCATGCCGCCCGAACGCAGCCCCGCCTCCAGCCGCGCCAGGTAGCTCGCCATCAGCGGCTGCACATAGGCATTGGCGACGGTGGTGGAGAAGCGCTCCCATTCGCGCATCTCGGGGCTGACCTCGCAGCTCAGCGAGATCGGCAATTCCGGCCATTCGGCGCGGATGATCTCGGCCGCGCGGCGCTCATGCACCGGGTTCACGAAGCCATGGATGAAGCCGATGGCGAGGCTCTGCACGCCTTCGGATTTCAGGAAGGGAATCCAGGCGCGCACCGCCGCCTCGTCCAGCGGCACCAGGACCTGGCCCGTATTGTCCAGGCGCTCGGCCACCGGCAAGCGCCAGCGGCGCGGCACCAGCGGCTGCGGCAATTCGATGTTGAGGTCGTACTGGTCGTAGCGGCTCTCATTGCCGAGCGCCAGGACGTCCCGGAAGCCCTCGGTCGTGATCAGCGCGGTTGGCGCGCCCTTGCGCTCGATCAGCGCATTGGTGGCCAGCGTGGTGCCGTGGATCATCAGCGTGATGTCGGCAGGCTGCATGGCGGCGCGCGCCAGCACCGCCTTCACGCCCTCCAGCACGCCCAATTCGGGCGCGTGCGGCGTGGTGAGGACCTTCGCCGTCCAGCGCTGGACCTGATCCTCCCCCGTCGTCGCCTCGATGGCGACATCCGTGAAGGTGCCGCCAATATCGACGGCCAGCCTCGCGTTGCTGACGCTGCGCGGCCGATTCACGCCCTCGCTGGCGCTCGGCCGATCGGACGCGCTCACCACCCGCGCACCATCCCGCCATCGGTGCGCATGATGCTGCCGGTGATGTAGGCCGCCTGCTCGCTGCACAGGAAGGCCACCAGCGGGCCGTATTCGCTCGGCAGGCCGTAGCGCCCGGCCGGGATGGTCTTGCTGCGCTCGGCGATCACCTCATCCACCGTCTTGCCCTGCCGCTTGGCGAGGCTGCCCGCCGTCTCCAGCGAGCGGTCCGTGCGGATGGCACCCGGCGCCACGATGTTGCAGGTGATGCCCTCATGCGCCACCTCGGCCGAGAGCGTCTTCATCCAGCCCATGATGCTGGCGCGCAGCGTGTTGCTCAGCACCATGTTCGGGAGGGGCTGCAACATGCCCGTGCTGCCCACATTGATGATGCGGCCATACTTGCGCTCGCGCATGCCCGGCAGCAGGCGGTTGGTGATGCGCACGGGGGCCAGCACGATGCTCTGGAACCAGGTGGTCAGCAGCGCTTCCGTCACCTCCAGCGCCGGGCCGGGGGGCGGGCCGCCATGGTTCTGGATCAGGATGTCCACGCCGCCCATGGCGGCGATGGCGCCATCGGCCAGCATGTCCATCTGCACGCCATTGGCGACATCCGCCGGAATGCCCACGCAGGAGGCGGCACCCAGCGCCACCAGTTCCTTCGCCGCGACATCCAGGCTGGCCTGATCGCGCCCGCTGATGACCAGGGCCGCGCCCTCCGCCGCCAGCGCATCCGCGATGGAACGCCCCAGGCCCTTCGAGGCCCCCATCACCAATGCCCGCTTGCCCTTGAGCCCGAGATTCATCACGCATTTCCCCTGGAAAAACCTTCCCGGACCCTGCCGCGCCGCGCCCCCTCTGGCAAGCCGGCACAGCGTCGTTATGTTGCGCCCGCCTCAAGCGAATGACCAGGAAACGAACATGTCGAAGCCCGTGCTGCTCCTCACCCGCAAACTGCCCCCGGCCATCGAAGCCAGGGCCGCGCGCGACTATGACGTGCGGCTGAACCCCGATGATTCGCCCTGGTTCCGCGACGGCGCCGAAATCGCCCGGCGCGCCGAGGGCGCGGACGGCATCCTCTGCGCGGCCGGTGATCCCCTGAACGCCGCCACCATCGCGGCCCTGCCTGCCTCGGTGAAGTGCATCGCGACCTTCAGCGTCGGCTATGACCATCTGGACGTGGCCGCCGCCCGCGCGCGCGGCATCACCTGCACCAACACGCCCGAAGTGCTGAGCTTCGCGACCGCCGAGACGGCGATGACCCTCATGCTCATGGCCGCCCGCCGCGCCGGCGAGGGCGAGCGCATGGTGCGCGCCGGCAAATGGGAGGGCTGGGCGCCGACGCAGCTCATGGGCGTCACGCTGGAAGGCAAGAAGCTCGGCATCCTCGGCATGGGCCGCATCGGGCGGGAGCTGGCCGCCATGGCGCGCGGCTTCCGGATGGAAATCCACTACCGCGACATCAACCGCCTGCCGCCCGAGATGGAGCTGGGCGCGATCTACCACGACAATGACGATGCCTTCCTCGCCACCATCGACGTCATCTCCATGCATGTCCCGGGCGGCGACGCCACGCGGAAATGGCTGAATGCCGAGCGCCTGGCGAAGATGAAGCCCGGCCATCTCGTCGTGAATTCCGGCCGCGGCGGCAGCGTGGATGATGCGGCGCTGGTCGCCTCCCTCGCCTCGGGCCACACCCGCGCCGCCGGCCTCGATGTCTATGACGGCGAGCCCAAGGTCTTCCCAGGCTATTTCGCGCTGGAGAATGTGGCGCTGCTGCCGCATCTGGGCTCCGCCACCATCGAGGTGCGCGACGCGATGGGCCATCGCGCGCTGGAGAACCTGGATGCGGTGCTGATCCACAAGAAGCCCGCGCCGCACGCCATCGGATAAGGCGGCCCCCCGCCCAACCCTTGCCTCAGGCGCAATCGGCGGGGAGGCCCAGCTCCCCGCAGATGAGCCGCCCTTCCGCCTCGCCCCGCGCGTCGGCGTCACGTAGCAGGTCAAGGAAGCCCTGCTCCGCCTCGCCCAGGGGGCGGCCACGCAGGCGCAGAACGCCCGGGCGGATGCAGAGCCATGGCTCACGCCAGGGCAAAGCCACCACCTCGCCCTGCCGCAGCGGCCGGGCGGCAAGGCTTGTCATGACCGCCACCACCACGTCGGAGCGCGCGACCAGATTCAGCGCGACCGTGGGGCTCTCATGGACGAGCGCAGGAAAGGCCGGGTGCAGCGCGCCTGCGGCCCGGGCCGCCTCGCGCGCCTTCACGAGCGGAGCCTGCACCTCGCGCGGCGCGCGGCCGATGAAGGCAAAAGGATGGGCCATGATGTCCGCCAGCGTGACGCGCGGCAGCCGCGTCAGGGGATGGCCGGGCCGCACGACGAAGAGGCCCGGCTGCGGCCGCAACGCCTCCACCTCCAGTCCCGGATCGCTCTGGTAGCCGCGCAGGTCGAGCAGGCCGAGCGGCGCCTCGCGCTCCAGCACGGCGCGTGCCACCTCCGCCCAGTTCGCCGAGGTGAGCCGCAGCCGAACCTGGGGGTAGAGTTCCGTCATCCGGCCGGCCGCGGTGAGCGCCAGGCTCTCAGCCAGGTAGCTGCCGGCCACAATGTTCAGGTCCCGAATCTGGCTGCCGCGCGCCTCGGCCAGGTGTCGGTCCAGACCGGCCATCCGCTCCAGGATGTCCCGCGCATCGGCCAGCACGGCCCGGCCCAGGTCGGTCGTGATGGTCCCCTTGCCCGTCCGCTCGAAAAGCGGCCCGCGCAGCCGCGCCTCGATGGCCGCAAGCCCGCGCGTGACGGCGGATTGCGCCACGCCCAGCGCGCGCGAGGCGCGCAGCAGGCTGCCATGCTCGTCGATCGCCACGATCAGGCGGAGGTCACGAATCTCCAGCATATGCCCGGACTGCAATCACAAATTGCCAAGTGGTTATTAGCCGCCAACCCGCCAACCCTGGCAAGCTGCGCCCGTTGAGGAAAGAGCCGGATGACCACCGACGCCGCTGACACGCTGCGCGCCACGCGGGAGGGCGCCCCGCCCGGGATGCGCCGCGTTCCGGGTGGCGCCTTCCAGATGGGCTCCGACGCGCATTACCCCGAGGAGCGCCCGGCGCATCGCGTGGTGGTGGACGGGTTCTGGATGGATGCCACCACGGTCACCAATGCGCAATTCGCCGCCTTCGCCGACGCCACCGGCTACGTCACCGTGGCCGAGCGCCCGCTCGACCCCGCGCAATATCCCGGCGCGCAGCCCGAATTGCTGGTGCCGGGCGCGCTCGTTTTCCACATGACCGACGGGCCGGTGGACACGCGCGACATCTCCCATTGGTGGCGCTGGACGCCCGGCGCGCAATGGCGCCACCCGCACGGGCCCGCCAGCGACCTCACCGGCCTTGAGATGCATCCCGTCGTGCATGTCGCCTATGAGGACGCGGCCGCCTATGCGGCATGGGCCGGCAAGGAATTGCCGACCGAGGCCGAGTGGGAATTCGCCGCGAGGGGCGGGCTGGAGGGCGCGGAATTCGTCTGGGGCGATGAGTTGGCGCCGGGCGGCACTCACCTCGCCAACACCTGGCAGGGCCCCTTTCCCTGGCGGAATTTCGAGGCGGATGGCTTCGCCGGCACCGCGCCCGTCGCAAGCTATCCGGCCAATGGCTACGGCCTCTACGACATGGCCGGCAATGTCTGGCAATGGACCACGGATTGGTTCACCGCCCGCCATGAGGCCGACCCCAACAAGCCCTGCTGCGCCCCGCACAACCCGCGCGGCCCCGCGATGGAAGCCAGCTACGACCCGCGCCAGCCCGCGATCCGCATCCCGCGCCGCGTGGTGAAGGGCGGCAGCTTCCTCTGCGCGCCCAGCTATTGCCGCCGCTACCGCCCCGCCGCGCGGCACGCCCAGATGGTGGACACAGGCATGAGCCATATCGGCTTCCGCTGCATCCGCCGAGACAACACCAACCCAGGAGGAACTGCACCATGACAGAGAATATCCGGCCCTCGCGCCGCAACATGCTGCTGGGCGGGGCAGCCGGGCTGGCCGCCACGGGCGTGCAGTTGGCGCAGGCGCAGCCGGCCGCGCCGGCGCGACCAGCCCCGGCGCCAACCCCGGCCGGCGCCGCGCGGCGCCCGAACATCGTCGTCATCTGGGGCGACGATATCGGCTTCTGGAACATCAGCCACAACAACCGCGGGATGATGGGCTACCGCACGCCGAACATCGACCGGATCTTCTCGGGCGGCATGACCTTCACGGACTACTACGCCGAGCAATCCTGCACCGCCGGCCGCTCCGCCTTCATCACCGGCCAGGCCACCGTCCGCACCGGCCTCTCCAAGGTGGGGCTGCCCGGCGCCCAGGCCGGCATGAAGCCGGAAGACCCGACCATCGCGCGCATCATGAAGGCGCAGGGTTACGCAACGGGTCAATTCGGCAAGAACCACCTGGGCGACCGCGATGAGCACCTGCCCACGATGCACGGCTTCGACGAATATTTCGGCAGCCTCTACCACCTCAACGCGTCGGAAGAGCCGGAGAATGTGGATTACCCACGCAGTCCGGAATTCCGCCGGCAATTCGGCCCGCGCGGGGTGCTGAATTGCCGCGCCAATCCCGATGGCACACAGACCATCGAGGATACCGGCCAACTGACCCGCCAGCGGATGGAGACGATTGACGAGGAGATCCTCGCCAAGACCAACAATTTCATCCAGCGCCAGCACGCGGCCAACCAGCCCTTCTTCGTCTGGCACAATTCCACGCGGATGCATTTCCGCACCCATGTGCCGCCCGCCTACAAGGGCCGGTCGGGGCTGAATTTCTACGCCGACGGCATGATCCAGCATGACGACCATGTGGGCGCCATCCTGAAGCAGCTGGATGACCTCGGCATCGCCGACAACACCATCGTGATCTACGGCACCGACAACGGGCCGCACTACAATGCCTGGCCCGATGGCGGCATCACGCCCTTCCGCAGCGAGAAGAATACGAATTGGGAAGGCGCCTTCCGCGTGCCCTTCGCGATCCGCTGGCCGGGCCGCGTGGCGCCGGGCAGCGTCAGCAACCAAGTGGTCTCCAACCTCGACTGGTTCCCGACGCTCTGCGCCGCCGCCGGCGAGCCGGACATCAAGGCCAAGCTCCTGGCCGGCTACACGACGCAGGGCCGCAGCTACAAGGTGCACCTGGATGGCTACAACATCCTGCCCATGCTGACCGGCCAGACTCAGGAGAGCCCGCGCAAGGAATTCTACTACTTCAATGATGACGGCGCGATGGTGGCGATGCGCTATGAGCGCTGGAAGGTGGTCTTCCTGGAGCAGCGCGCGCATGGCTTCGGCGTGTGGCGCGAGCCCTTCGTGCAATTGCGCGTGCCCAAGATCTTTGACCTGCGCATGGACCCCTTCGAGCGCGCGGACACCGACAGCAACACCTACAACGACTGGCTGCTGGACCGCGTCTTCCTGCTGGTTCCCGCACAGGCCATGGCGCGACAATTCTACGAGACCTTCCGCGACTTCCCACCGCGCCAGAGACCGGATGCCTTCAATCTCGAAGCCGTGCTCCGGACGATGGAGCAGGCGGGAGGCTCCGGCCGCTGATCTCAGGTGAGGTTCGCCCCCGCACTTGCGGCGAGGGCGGACCGAACTCCGGCGGGCGCACCTCACAGCGCCCGCCGGCCCCCTCCCCTATGGAGACGCGCATGATCCTTCACCGCCGTTCCCTGGCGTTGGCGGCGCTGGCCGCCGCGCTTGGCGCAACCGCCGCGGCGCAGACCGATCCGCTGCCCTCCTGGCGCGAAGGTCCGCGCCGCCGCGCCCTGCTCGATTTCGTCGCGGCCGTCACCACGCAGGGCCACGCCGATTTCGTGCCGCCCGCCGGGCGCATCGCCGTCTTCGACAATGACGGCACGCTCTGGGTGGAGCAGCCCGCCTATACCCAGCTGTTCTTCATTCTGGACCGCATCCGCGCCCTCGCCCCCGCCAACCCCGCCTGGCCGCAGGAGGCGCTGCTGCGCGCCGCCATCGCGGGCGACATGCCCGGCGTGATGGCGGGCGGCACGCAGGGGCTGCTGCGCCTCGCGGGCCTCGCCCAGGCAGGGATATCGCCCGAGGCCTTTCAGGCGCTCGCCGCCGAGTGGCTCGCCACCGCCCGCGATGCCCGCTGGAATCGGCCCTACACGGCGCTGGTCTATCAGCCCATGCTGGAGGTGCTGGCGCTGCTGCGCGCCCATGGCTTCACCAGTTTCATCGTCTCCGGCGGCGGCGTGGAATTCGTGCGCGCCTTCTCCGAGCAGGCCTACGGCATCCCGCCACACCGCGTGGTCGGCTCCAGCTTCGCCCTCATGCCCGGAGAGGAAGCGGGCCGCATCACCCTGACGCGCGAGCCGCGGGTGGACTTCATTGACGACGGGCCGGGCAAGGCTGTCGGCATCGCCCGCTTCATCGGCCGCCGCCCCATCGCCGCCTTCGGCAATTCGGATGGCGACTGGCACATGCTGCGCTACACCACCGAAGGGCCAGGCCGGCGGCTGGGCATGATCGTCCACCACGACGACGCCGCACGGGAATACGCCTATGACCGCCAGAGCCATGTCGGGCGCCTGGCCCGCGCGCTGGACGAGGCGCCGGCGCGGGGCTGGCCGGTCATCTCCATGCGCGACGACTGGGCCCGCATCTTCCCCAACGACTGACCTCGAAAGCCAAGAAGCGCCCATGAAGCTGATCCGTGACGCATTGATCGAGGGCGCGCTGGTGGTGCTGCCCCTGGGCGCCGTGGCCCTGCTGGTGGTGGGGATCGTGCATCGGCTGCAGGCCGTGGCGGATCCGCTTGCCGGCACCTATCTGCACCCCGCCATCGCGGCGGTGGCGCTGCTGCTCCTGCTTTGCGCGCTGGTCGGGCTGCTGGTGCGCTCCGCCGCCGGTCGCCAGGCGCGCGGGCTGCTGGAAGGCGCGCTGTTGCAGCGCATCCCGGGCTATCGGCTGGTGAAGGCCTTTGCGGCGGATGGGCCGCTGATGGGCCATCCGGGCAAGACGCTGCGCCCCGCGCTGGCCGCCATCGAGGAAGGGCTCTGCCCCGCCTTGGTGATGGATGAATTCGCCGATGGCCGTTTGCTGGTCTTCGTGCCCGGCTCACCCGCGCCCATGTCGGGCGCCATCTACATCTTCACGCCGGACAAGGTGCAGCTGCTCGACACGCCACTGATGCCCTTCCTGCGCAGCATCGCCTCCTGGGGCCTCGGCCTGCGCGAGATGATCGAGGCCGAGGCCGCCCGTCGGGGCCAGGGGCGCGGCTGAACCTCAGCTCGCCCGCACCTGCTTCAGGAACTCGCCGGATTTCTCCCGCAGCAGTCCGGCCTGCTGCGCAAGGTCGTTGGAGGCGTCCAGCACCTCCCCCGCCGAGCGCCCGGTCTCGCTGGAGGCCGCGCGCACATCCTCGATGCGCCGCGTCACCGCGCCCGTGCCCTCGGCCACAAGCGCCGCGCTGCGGGCGATTTCGCGCGTCGCGGCCCCCTGCTGTTCCACCGCGGCGGCGATGGCGGTCGTCACCTCGTTCATGCGCTCGATGGTGGTGGTGATGGATTGCAGCGCGGCCACCGCCTCGGTCGTGCTGCCCTGGATGCCGCCGATCTGGGCCGCGATCTCATCCGTGGCCTTGGCGGTTTGGGCGGCCAGGTTCTTCACCTCGCTCGCCACCACGGCGAAGCCCTTGCCGGCATCGCCGGCGCGCGCCGCCTCGATGGTGGCGTTGAGCGCCAGCAGGTTGGTCTGGCCGGCGATGTCGCTGATCAGCCGCACCACATCGCCGATCTTGGCCGCGGCTTGGGCCAGGCCCTGCACCGTGCCATCGGTCGCCCGCGCGGCATTCGCCGCCGTGCGCGCCACCTCCGCACCCTCGGCCACCTGGCGGGTGATCTCGGCCACGCTTGCCGCCAGCTCCTCCGCGCTGGCGGCAACCGCCTGCACATCGGCGCCGGCGCGGCCCGAAACCTCGGCCACCGCATCCGCCTCGCGCCCGGAGGTCTCGGCCGAGGCCGAGAGTGCATGGGCCGATTGCTGCATCTGCCCGGCGGCCGAGGCCACCGCATTCACCACCCCGCCCATCTCCCGCTCGAATTGATCGGCCAGCCGGGCCTGCGCGGTGACGAGGTTCCAGACCAGCATGGGCGCCACATAGTTGCCGGCACGGTCCCGGATGGCGGTGATGTTGAGGTCGAGCACCTCACCGCCCATGGTGATGCGGGCGCGATGGGGCAGGCGGGAGGGATCGCTCAGCATGGTCCGCTGATGGGCGGGATGCTTGTGGAAGATGTCGATGCTCTGGCCGAGCATCTCCTCGGCCTTCACCGGCAGGACATGCTCGATGCGCTTGATGAGGCGATGCGTCTCGGGGTTCATGTAGGTGATCCGGAAGTCATCCTTCGGATCGGCGATCATCACGCCGGCCGACATCTGCTCCAGCATCTGCTGCCGGGCGAAGGCCTGCTCCACCTCGCCGCGCAGCCCTTCCAGCGCCTCGGCGATCTGGCCGATCTCGTCGCGGCGGTTGCGGTCCGGCACAGGCGTCACGGTGTCGCCCGCGGCGATGCGCCGCACGGCCGCACTGATGCGACCAAGCGGCGTGCCAATGGCCCGCGCGGTGAGCCAGCCGGAGATGACAAGCAGAAGCGCCACGACCCCGCCGATGATCCAGACGCTGCGCTCCAGCGCCACCATCGCGGCGGCCGCCGCGGCCGCATTGTTGCGGGCCTCGTCCTCCAGCACGGCATTGGCTGCGGCCAACGCAACCAGCATGCCCTCCCGCGCCGGCGCGTTGCGATTGTCGCGCAGATCCTGGATGCGCTGGGCGATCGCCATCACCGCCTCAGCCTGCTCGATCAGGCTCTGTCCCGATTGGACTAGGCGCTCCATGTCGGGCTTGACCGCGGCGGGGGCGGCGGCGGTCAGGCGGCGCGCATGCACGCGGCTTTGCGCGGCGGAGCGACGGACGCGCGCCGCAACGGCCGCCTCGTCGGTCGCAAGGTAGCGCTGCAGGCTGAGCCGCACCTCGTTCACGGCCTGGCTGTAGGTGTTCATCACGTCGCGCAGCTCGTCCCGCGCGTCACCCTCCACGCCGAATTGCAGATTGGCCGAGGCCGCCTCCAGCGCCTGGTCGAATTCGGCGAGGCGCGGGTAGAAGTCCTGGTCACGGCGCTGGATCAGCTCGCGCCGCGCCTGCACCGTCTCGAACAACGAGGTGCGGAATTGCTGGAAGGCCTGGAAGGTCTGCCGGAGGGGCGCCAAGGCCGGCCCGACGGCGGCCAGTTCGGTCGCCTGCTCCAGGCGCGCCTCGGTCTCGCTGAGCCTTTCGCCCATGACCGTGGCCTCGGCCTGCAGCCGGTCCCGCTGGTTCGCCAGCAGCACGCCGCGCTGGGCGCTGTTCGCCTCCAGCACGAGGCGGGCCGCGTCGAAGCCTGCCATGCGCGCCGCCCCGGCGCGGCGCTCGGCCTCCTGCTGCACCATGAGCTGCGCGCTCTCCCGAGAGACGAGCGCGACCAGCCCGCCCATCAGCAGAAGCGCGACACCGGCACTGAGCGCAAGCTTGCGCCCCACGGACAAATCACGAAAGACGCGCATGGGCTGGAATCTCCTTGTCCAACCCAAGCTGCACCGGGAGCGCTTAAGGGCCCGTGAACACCCCCTCGACATAACCCGGCACCACGCCCAATTTGCGCGCACAACCCGCGAGGCCCGCCCGATGTTCTTCGACTTCGAAACCCTCCCCACCGCCGATCGCTACAAGCTCGTCGTCTCCACCATCGTGCCGCGCCCGATCGCCTGGGTCGTCACGCAGGATGCCGAGGGCGTGGTGAATGCGGCGCCCTATTCCTTCTTCAACGCCTTCTCCGACAATCCCGTCGTCATCGGCATCGGCTGCGGGCCGAAGCCCACCGGCGCGACCAAGGACACGCTGGCCAATATCCAGGCACTCGGGCAGTTCGTGGTCTGCCTCGTGCCGCAGTCGCACCTGCCGCACATGAACATCACCGCCACCGATTTCGGCCCGGAGGTGGATGAGCTGGAGGAGGCGAAGCTCACCAAGATCCCCTCCAACAAGATCAAGGTGCCGCGCATCGGCGAAAGCCCGGTCGCCCTCGAATGCGAGACCTTCCAGCTGATCCCGGTGGGCCATCACACCATCGTGCTGGGCAAGGTGCTGGCGATGCATGTGCGCGACGATGCGGTGATGGACCCGGTGAAGAACTACATCGACACGCCGAAGCTCGACCTGGTCGGCCGCATGCATGGCCGCGGCTGGTACACCCGCACCTCGGACATGGTGGAAGTGCCGCGGATCAGCCTTGCCGATTGGGAAGCCCGCAAGAAGGGCTGACCCACGCCCCCTTTTGCTGTAGGGATGCGACGCAAATGAGAATGCGTCGCAACTTGCCATGAGCGCCACCACCCTGCCCGCCCTGTGGCGCCGCCAGCCGCTCTGGGCGCGGCTGACCCTGGCTGTCGCCGCGCTGATCCTGCTGCCCATCGTCGCGGTTCTGGCGGCGGCCATCGCGCCCGCGGGCGAGGCCTGGCTGCATATCTGGCGCAATTCGCTGCCTGAGATGCTCGGCACCACCGCGGCCCTGGCGCTGCTGGTGGCGCTGCTGGCGGGCAGCGCCGGGGCCGTCACCGCCTGGCTGGTCACCGCCTGCGAGTTTCGCGGCCGTGGCGTGCTGCAACTGGCGTTGCTGCTGCCGCTGGCCATGCCGGCCTATGTCAGCGGCTATGCCTGGACCTGGCTGATGGATGTGGCCGGCCCGTTGCAATCCAGCCTGCGCGGCGCCACCGGCTGGCGCTACGGCGACTACTGGTTCCCCGAGATGCGCAGCCTCTACGGCGCCGCCCTGGTGCTGGCCATGGTGCTCTACCCTTACGTCTATCTGCTCTGCCGGGCCGCCTTCCTGGCGCAGTCCACCTGCCTGGTGGAAGTCTCGCGCACGCTGGGCCATTCGCTCTCGCGCTGCTTCTGGCATGTGGCGCTGCCGCTGGCGCGGCCCGCGCTGGTCGCGGGGCTGGCGCTGGTGCTGATGGAGACGCTGGCCGATTTCGGCACGGTGCAGCATTTCGGCCTGCGCACCTTCACCACCGGCATCTACGAGGCCTGGTTCGGCATGGCCGATCGCGGTGCAGCGAGCCAGTTGGCCGCGGCCCTGCTGCTCTGCGTGGGCCTCCTGCTGGCGCTGGAACAGGCCAGCCGCGGCGGCCGCCGCTTCCACCCGATGACCACGCGCCACGCGCCCTTCCGGCCGGTGGCGCTGCATGGCGTGCAGGCGCTGCTGGCCATCCTGGCCTGTGTGGCGCCGCTGGCATTGGGCTTCATCGTCCCCGCCGGTGCGCTTTTCGCGCTGATGATCGAGGCGGGGGACCCGCTTTCGCCCGGCCGCTTCCTGCCCTTCCTGACCCATTCCCTGACGCTGGCCAGCATCACCGCCCTCCTGGCCGTGGTGCTGGCCGCCTGGCTGGCCTGGGCCGCGCGGCTCTATCCGAGTGCGACCGGGCGTTGGGCCAATCGCGCCGCTGGCCTCGGCTATGCCATTCCGGGCTCGGTCATCGCGGTCGGCACGCTGGTGCCCTTCGGCCTCTTCGACAATGCGCTGGATGCCTGGCTGCGGGCGAGCTTCGGCGTCAGCTCCGGGCTGCTGCTCTCGGGCACCATCGCGGCGCTCATCTTCGCCTATCTGGTGCGTTTCCTGGGCGTGGCGCTCTCCTCGGTCGAGAGCGGGCTGGCGCGGCTCAAGCCCAGCTTCCAATCGGCCGCGCGCTCACTGGGCTGCGGCCCGGGCGAGGCGGTGTGGCGGGTGGAATTGCCGCTCTCGCGCGGCGCGCTGCTGACGGCGGGCATCCTGGTCTTCGTGGACACGATGAAGGAATTGCCGGCGACGCTGATCGTCCGGCCCTTCGATTTCGACACGCTGGCGGTGCGCGTCTACAACCTCGCTTCCGACGAGCGCCTGCCCGAGGCCAGCACCTCGGCGCTGCTGATCGTGCTCGCCGGGCTTCTGCCGGTTTATGCGCTGACGCGGGCGATGAAGCGGAGTTAGGCGAAAAAAGAGGCCTCCGGCGGCTGGGGCCGGGGCCCCAGACCCCTTTCCTCAGGCCGTGCCCACGGGCACGCGCAGCGGGCCGGCATCCGCGGGCCGCGCATGGATCGCCGCTTCCAGGGTGGCCTGGGCCTCGGCACAGGCCGGGTCGCCGAAGCGGTTCTCCATCTCCTGCGGGTCGCGCTCCAGGTCATAGAGCTCACCCGCCCCGGAGCGCAGTTCCAGGCTCAGCTTCCAGCGCTTCCCGCGCGCCACGCGCAGCGAGAGCGGCACACCGGTGCGCGCCGGCAGCAACTCCCATTCGGAGAGCGCCACCTCCCGCCCACCCTCGCCGCGGATCAGCGGCAGGAGCGAGGCGCCATGCAGCGGCCCGGCCGGCGCCACCCCCGCCCAATCCAAGAAGCTTGGCGCCAGATCGAGCGTGCCGACCGGATCCGCCACCACGCGCCCGGCCGGAATGCCCGGGCCGCGCGCAATGAGCCCGACCCGCAGCAGCCCCTCATAGGGCATCGGCCCCTTGAGCAGCAGGCCGTGATCGCCCAGCCATTCGCCGTGATCGGCGGTGAAGATGACGATGGTGTTCTCGGCCAGCCCCGCCTCCTCCAGCGCGATCAGCAGGCGGCCCACCTGGTGGTCGATCAGCGAGATCATGCCATAGGTGTTGGCGATGATTTCGCGCAGCTGCGCGTCGCTCTGCGGGGGAATGCGGCTATAGGCCTTGCGCGTCGCCACCGCATCGGGCGGCCCCACCGGCTCGCTTTCCAGCACGGCGCGGTGCCACCAGGGGCGGCGCTCCAGGTCGCGTGTGCGATGCGGCGGCAGGTCCACCGCGGCCGGATCATGCAGCCGGCTCCAGGGCAGCGGGCAGTCGAAGGGGTGGTGCGGGTCCGGGAAGCTGGTCCAGAGGCAGAAGGGCTCGTCGGGCTTGCGGGATTTCAGCCAGGCGATGCTGCGATCGGCCGTCCATGTGGTGTTATGCCAGGCGACCGGCAGGCCGGAGTGCCAGCATTGGGCAGCGCCCTGCGTATCGCCCTGATTGGCCCGATAGGCCGCCATCTTCTCAGCGCCGCGGCCATCGGCGTGGAACCAGCGCTCGTAATGCTGGCCGCGCGGCGGCATCTCGGGCGGGAACCAATTGTGGCCGACCAGCATCAGCTCGACATGCCCGAAGCCCATATAGGGGCCGTGCCAATCCGCCCCATAAGCCGCGCTGCTGGCCACGCATTCCGGCGTCCCGGTCGGCTGGAAGGTGTGATAGGTCGAGAAATGCGCCTTGCCGACCAGCGCCGTCGCATAGCCGACGGCGGCGAGTTGCCCGGCAAAGCCACGCGCGCCGACGGCGGGATCGAGGTCGATCCCGTTGTCATGCACCCCATGCGTCAGCGGCAGCAGGCCGGTCAGGATCGAGGCGCGCGCCGGCTGGCACACCACCGAGGGGCAGATGGCGGCGGAAAACCGCGTCCCGTCCCGGGCCAGCGCGTCCAGATGCGGGGTGCGCACCGCCCGGCCCTCGAAGCCGAAGCAATCGCCGCGATGCTGGTCGCTGGTGATCAGCAGGATATTGGGCCGCCTCACCGGCCGAAGGCCTCGAAGAGGGCGCGCTGCGCCACCGCCTCCTGCGCCATGGCGGCGGTGGTCTCGGCGGGGCCGGCGAAGCTTGGCACCAGGCCCAGCCGCTCGGCGATCAGCGCACGGATCTCGGCATCCTCCAGCGCCGCGCGGATCTGAGCGGCCATGGCGGCGATGGCGGGCTCGGGCGTGCCGCGCGGCGCCATGACCTGGAAGATGGTGTCGATGGCCAGTTCCAGCCCGAGCTGGCGCAGGGTCGGCGCGGCGGGCGTGGCGCGCAGCGGCGCGCCGCCCAGGGCCACCAGCTCGCGCAGCCGGCCCTCGCGGACCAGCGGCGCCTGGATGCCCGCCAGCGTGGCGAAATCCACATGCCCGCCGAGCAGCTGGGTCAGCCCCTCCGCCCCGCCGCGCACCGTCACCGGCTCCAACGTCACGCCCAGATGCCGGCCGAGCGCGCGCACCGCCGCCCCCAATTGCGGGTCCTGCACGGCGACCGAGGCCTGCGCGCCGGGCCGTGCCCGCACCCAGGCGGCGAGCCCCGCCGCATCCGCCGGCCCGCGCTCGGCGGTGGCGCAGAGCGCCAGCTCCGCCCGCACCATGCGTGCGACATGGGCGAAATCCGCCACGCCGAAGGGCGGCGGCGTGATGGTCAGCGGCACGAAGGTCATGGAGGCGTTCACGCCCATGCCGAAGGTCAGCCCATCCGGCGGCGCGGCCTTCAGCGCGTTCAGCATCACGACGCCAGCGCCACCGGCGCGGTTGCTGACGATGGCGCTGCCGCCCGCGCGCTCCATATGCCGGGCGATGGCGCGGGCCAGCAGGTCCACCGAACCGCCAGGCGCATTGGCCACCCAGAACTGCACGGGCCGGGCGGCACCCTGGGCGCCGGCGCGGCGCGACCCGAGGGCGAGCGGAAGGGCGGCGAGGCCCGGCAGGGCGCGGCGCGGAAACATGGCGTTGATCCTCCCAAGTTGCTTGAATCTCGCGACCTGTTCCTTGACTTGTCAACAACAATCCGCCCCGGGGCACCTCACCGCATGGCCGCATCGCCGCCGCTCGAAGACTTCCTGACCTACCGGCTGAACATGCTGGCCACGCTGCTCTCGCGCGATGCGGCCCGGATGGCCGCGCGCCATGGCCTGGGCCTGCCCGAGTGGCGGGTGCTGTCGCACCTGGCCGTGCAGGGGCCATGCGGCGCGGCCGCCATCGTGGCGCGGGGGGCGATGGACAAGGCACAGGTCAGCCGGGCGCTGCAGGCGCTCGCCGTGCGGGAGCTGGCGGTGCTGGAGCCGGACCCGGCCGATGGCCGGCGGCAGATGGCCCGGGTCACATCAGCCGGGCGGGCGCTGCATGTGCGGATCCTGCCCGAGGCGCTGCAGCGCCAGGCCTGGCTCCGGCAAAGCCTGGCGCCGGCCGATGCCGAGGCGCTGGACCGCATCCTGGATCAATTGATCGCGACCGCGCGTCACGCGGAAACGAAAACGCGCCCAGGCCAGGGGGCCTGAGCGCGTCGAAGGCTGGCGCCGAAGGGGCGGTTCAGGCCTCCACCATCTCCGAGTTCCGCTCTGCCGGCTGCCCCAGGCTCTCGATGCGCCAGACGGCATAGCTGACCATCAGGGCGGCGGCGACCAGGACCAGATTGGCGATGCCGGGATGCACAAAGGGCGAGCGCTGGCCCGAGAGGCGGACGATGTCGGCCCGGACCGTGCCCCAGGCGTAGAGGGCCGAGATGAAGGAGGAGATCGCCGGCAGGAAGACCATCACCACGGCCACCACCGCGATCAGCATGCGCCACTTGTGCAGCTGCGGCAGGAAGGCGGCGGCCAGGAGCAGCGCCAGCGCCACGAATTTCAGCTTGGTGAACCAGGGCAGCACGTCCCAGGTGGTCATCGTCAGCAATTCGCTGCGCCCAGTGACCTGGATCACGGGCAGGAAGGTCGCCAGGACCGCCAGGCCCACGCCCACGAAGAGCAGCGCGATCGCAAGCTTGTCTTTCTCACCATGAGCCGACATGGACACCTCCCGGGTTGCCGATTAATTGCGGCACGTTAATTTAACTGAGGCTTTGCAACAAGTCTTTTGTGACGAAATCTCACTGGCCGCCCCGGCGCGCGCCGGGCCCTGCTCGGAAACTCCTGCATGCTGCTGCGCCTCGCGCTGATCCTCCTGGCCCTTCTGCCGCTTCCGGCCATCCCGCAGGATCTGGCCGGGCATGGCGGGCCGGTGCGTGCCCTGGCCCTGCTGGGCGACCGCCTCGCTTCGGCCGGCTTCGACCAGGCGGTGATCCTGTGGAACCCCGCGACCGGCCGGGCCGAGCGGGTGATCCGCTGGCACCAGGGCGCGGTGAATGCGCTCGTTACCCTGCCCGATGGCCGCCTGGTCTCGGCCGGCGAGGATGCGCGAATCGCCATCTGGGGCGCGGGCGAGGCGCCGGAGCAGGTGCTGGAGGGCCATGCGGAGCCGGTGGCAGGCCTCGCCGCCAGCCCCGCCGGCCTCGCCTCCGCCGCCTGGGACGGAACGGTGCGCCTTTGGGACCTCGCGACCGGGACGGCCCGGGTGCTGCAAGGCCATCAGGGCAATGTGAACGCCGTCGCCTTCGCTGGCGGCGCCCTGCACAGCACCGGCCAGGACGGCACGCTGCGCCGCTGGGAGACGGATGGCACGCCGGTGACCCGCGCCGAATTCGGCTTCCCGCAGAATGCCCTGCTGGCCCTGCCCGATGGCGCGCTGGTTATCGCGGGGGTGGATGGCACGGTGCATCTCGTCACACCCGATGGCGCCCAGCGGGCGCTGCATGCCGGCCCGCGCCCCGTGGTGGCCCTGGCGGCGAGCCCGGATGGCCGCCTTCTGGCGGTGGGCTCGATCGGCGGGGCGGTGAATCTCTACACCCTACCCGAAGGGCGGCTGCGCCACCGGCTGGATGGTCCGGGCCTGCCCGTCTGGTCCGCCCTCTTCGCCGCCGACGGGCTGACCCTCTGGACCGGCGGGCAGGATCGGCGGGTGCGGCGCTGGGATGCGCGCAACGCCCGCCCCCTCGGCCCCCTCGCCCCCGAGGCGGAGGAAGCGCCCCTGGCCGGGCTGGACCGGCACGGGGCGGAGGTCTGGCGCGCCTGCCAGGCCTGCCATTCCCTGCGGCCCGACGCGGGGCCCATGGCAGGGCCGCATCTGTACCAGATCTTCGGCCGCCGCATGGGCTCCCTGCCCGGCTACGCCTATTCCGAGCGGCTGGCGCGCGGTGACATCATCTGGACGCCCGAGACGGTGGCGGATCTCTTCACCCGCGGGCCGGATGTGGTGACGCCGGGCACGCGCATGCCAGTGCAGACGGTGGGCAATGCGGAAGATCTGGCCGCGCTGATGCGCTTCCTGGAGCAGGCGACGCGGTAGGAGAAAAGCAGGGCCTCCGGCGGCTGGGGCCGTGGGCCCCAGACCCCTTTCCTTTGGGAATCATGGCTTTGAGCAACGCCGACCGGGTTGCGATGGGCGGGCCGGAAAGCTGAGCCCGCTTCGGGGCCCCGGCATGCGAAGGCTCAGGCTGCCCCGCGCGGGATCAGCGCCGGAACAACGCAGCCAGACGCACCTGTTCTGAAATGATCCATGGAAAGGGGTCTGGGGCCCCGGCCCCAGCCGCCGGAGGCCTTTCTTCTATCTCCGGGTCTGCCCCGTCAGCCGCCCCTGCGCGTCATAATGACGCACCGTGTCCCCCGAGGCTTCGGAGCGGCCGGTCGCGCGGCCCTGGGCGTCGTAATGCCGCGTCGTGGAGCCGCTGATTTCGCTCCGGCCGACGGAACGCCCCTGGGCATCATATTGCCGGATCGTGTCCCCGCGCTGCTCGCTGCGGCCGATCGCGCGGCCCTGGGCGTCATAGTCCCGCCGGGTCTCGCCACGGAACTCGCTGCGGCCAAGGGCACGGCCCTGCGCGTCGTATCGGCGCAGCGTGTCGCCATTGAGTTCCGAGCGGCCGGTCGCGCGGCCTTGCGCGTCATAGTCGCGCTTGGTCTGGGCTTCGGCGGGGATCGTCAGCAGCAGGGCTGCCAGGAATGCGGGCCACATGCTGCGGAGCATCCCCGCGCCGGATGGCCTCAAAAAGGCAGCAATCGGGCGATTGTGACCACCCGCTCCGCCCGGTCCTCCAATTCCAGCGAGGTCGGCACCGCATGGCTGGAGAGGGGGACGAGCCCCTCGCGCGGCAGGTAGGCGCGGCCCGGATCGGCCACCAGCACCTCGGCGCCGGCGGCCGCCATGGCGCGCAGCCAGGGCAGGATATGGGCCGTCATCGGCGCCTCGTAGCAGACATCACCGGCCAGGATCACATCCCAGCGGCAGGGGCTGCCCACCACATCCTCGCCGAGCGCCGTGACGGAGACCTCGTTCAGCGCGGCATTCATGCGGATCGCGGCGACGGCCAGCGGGTCGATTTCCGCCGCCTCGACCAGGGCCGCGCCGCATTGCGCGGCGATGATGGCGGCAACGCCGCAGCCCGCCGCGAAATCCAGCACGCGCTTGCCCTGGACGATCGCGGGCGCATCGCGGATGGCACGGCCCAACGCCTGCCCGCCCGGCCAGGCAAAGGCCCAGAAGGGCGGCTCCATGCCGTGCTGGTGCAGGAAGGCCTCGCTCGCCTGCCAGATGGGCGTGATCTCGGTCGCGAGGTGCAGCCGAAGGCCGGGCAGCAGCGGCGCTTCGCTGATGGCGGTCTGGGCGCGGATGAAGGCCTCGGCCCCGGTCACATGCGCCCGATCAGGATGGCCAGCGTGCCCAGGAGGCCGACCTCCCGGTTGAGCTTGAACAGCACCAGGCAATGCGCGGGGTCCTGGATGTCGAGCCGGACCACCTGATAGGCCAGCGCCACCCCGGGCAGGGCCAGAGCGAGATAGAACCAGGCGTTGAGCCCCGAGAGCCAGCCGGTCAGCGCCAGCAGCAAGAGGGTTGCCGCGTAGCAGGCCGCCAGCACCGGCCGCGTCCGCGCCCCGAATTTCAGCGCGGTGGAGCGGATGCCCACCATCGCGTCATCCTCGCGGTCCTGATGGGCATAGATCGTGTCATAGCCGAAGATCCAGCAGATGGTCGCGGCATAGAGGGCCAGCATGGCCCAGCTGAGTTCCCCGCTTGCGGCCACCGGCCCCATCAGCGCGCCCCAGCCGAAGGTGAAGCCGAGCATGAGCTGCGGGTAGTCGGTGACGCGCTTGGCCAGCGGATAGAGCAGGATCGGCAGGAGGGAGAGCACGCCGAGCCAGATCGCCGCCATATTGAGTTGCAGCAGGATCAGCAGCCCCAGCACGCAGAGCGCCGCGAGGAAAGCCACGGCCTGCCTGGGCGAGACGGCGCCCGAGGCCAGCGGCCGGCCACGGGTGCGTTCCACCTGGCGGTCAATGTCGCGGTCCCAGAGGTCATTCACGACGCAACCCGCACCGCGCATGATCACGGCCCCCAGGAAGAAGAGCAGGGTCAGCCAGATCCCCTGGAGCCAGCCCGTCGCCTGCAGCGCGATGCCCCAGAGCCCGGGCAGGAAAAGCAGCCAGGAGCCGATCGGCCGGTCGGCGCGCATCAGCAGCGCATAGGGGCGGGCCGCGGGCGGCAGCCGCGCCACCCAGCCATCCCTCCGGATGTCGGTATATCCAGCCGTGTCTTGCATGGTTTCTTGCAGCACGGCAGATCAGGCCATGTCCATCCCTCGCCTGCATGCCGATGCGCCCCTGGCGCCCGGCATCGAAATCGCTCTCACCCCGGCGCAGGCGCACCATATCGGCCATGTGCTGCGCCGCGCGCCGGGGGCGGAGCTGCGCGCCTTCAACGCCCGCGACGGCGAATTCACCGCCGAGCTGACCGCGCTGCGCAAGGATCGCGGCGCCATGCGGCTTAGCGCCCTGCTGCGCGCCCCCACCCCCGAGCCCGAGCTGCGCGCCCTGGTGGCCGCCTTGAAGCGCGAGGCGATGGATTGGGCGGTGGAAAAGGCCACCGAACTCGGCGCTAGCCTGATCCAGCCCGTGCTGACGCGGCGCTGCGTCGCCGGCCACAGCAACACCGAGCGCCTTTCGGCCATCGCCCGCGCCGCTTCCGAGCAGTGCGAGCGCCTCTCCGTGCCCCTGGTGGGCGAGGCGCGCCCCCTGCACGCCGTGCTGGATGGCTGGGACGCCGCCGCCCTCATCGTCGCCGCCGAACGGCGCGAGGCCCGTCCGCTGCATGACATTTTGGAAACAATCACAGCCCCTTGCGGCTTTCTCGTGGGGCCGGAGGGGGGGTTCGAGCGGGCCGAGCTTGACGATCTGGCCCGGCGCCCCTTTGTATCGCTCGCAACACTGGGCCCGCGCATCCTCCGCGCGGAGACGGCGCTGGTGGCGGGGTTGGGTGCCATCTCCTTGGCCCTCGACTCCCGGCGCTGATCTGACGGGCCTCATCTGACACGAACGAAAGCAACCGCATGTCCAATCCCGGCCAGGCTGACCCGACGCCGATCACCTCCGCGCGCCAATTGGCCGCGTGGTTCGCCGCCGGCTGCAAGCCGAAATCCGCCTGGCGCATCGGCACGGAGCACGAGAAATTCGGCTTCCGCCGCAGCGATTTCTCCTCGCCCGACTACGAGAACCAGGGCATCGGCGCGATGCTGGCCGGCATCCAGGCCAAGGGCTGGGCGCCGATCCGCGATGGGGAGAACGTCATCGGCCTGACGCAGGGCTCGGCCTCCGTCAGCCTGGAGCCGGGCGGGCAGTTCGAGCTTTCCGGCGGCCCGATGGAGGACCTCCATGCCGCGCGCCTCGAACTCGCCTCGCACCTGCGCGATGTGCATGAGGTGGCGGGGCCGCTCGGCCTCGGCTTCGCGGGCCTCGGCTTCCATCCGGTGGCGCGGCGCGAGGACATGTCCTGGATGCCCAAGAGCCGATACGCGATCATGCGGCGCTACATGCCCACGCGCGGCAGCATGGGCCTCGACATGATGCTGCGCACCTCCACCGTGCAGGTGAACCTCGATTTCGGCGACGAGGCCGACATGGTGGAGAAGCTGCGCGTCTCGCTCGCGCTGCAGCCGCTCGCCACCGCGCTGTTTGCCTCGTCCCCGCTGCGCGAGGGCCAGCCCTCCGGCTACAAGTCGCTGCGCGGCCATGTCTGGTCCGACACCGATCCGGACCGCACCGGCATTCCGGGCCTCGTCTTCGAAGAGGGCTTCGGCTTCGAGCGCTTCGCGGAATATGTGCTGGACGTGCCGATGTATTTCGTGGCGCGCGACGGCAAGCTGCTGGACGCGACGGGCCAGAGCTTCCGCACTTTCATGACCAGCGGCCTGCCCAGCCTGCCCGGCATCGAGGCCACGATGGGCGATGTGGCGGATCACGTCACCACCGTCTTCACCGAGGTGCGGCTCAAGAAATTCCTGGAAATGCGCGGTTCGGATTCGGGTTCCGCCGCCATGATCCAGGCGCAGCCGGCCTTCTGGGTCGGGTTGATCTATGACGACGCCGCGCAGAAGGCGGCCCGCGCGCTGACGAAGAACTGGACGGTCGCCGAGATGCACCAGCTCCGCGCCGATGCGCCCCGCCTGGCGCTGGAGGCGCGGATCGCCGGCCGTTCGCTGCGCGATGTGGCGCGCGATGCGCTGGCCATCAGCGAGGCCGGCCTCAAGGCGCGGGCCTTGGGCGAGGAGATCTACCTCTCCCCCCTGCACGAGATCGTGGAAAGCGGCATGACCCAGGCCGACCGCATCCTGCAGATGTTCCACGGGCCCTGGCGGGGCGATGCGCGGCAGGCCCTGCCCTTCACCGAGCTTTGACCTCGCGCAAGGCGTGATGCGGCCTCCGGTGGGATAGGCTCGGCCGAACCAGCCGAGGAAGCCCCGATGAGCGATGCCCCGCCCACCCTGACCGTCGCCGACCTGTTTGCGGCGAAGGAAGCCGCCCAGGCCCGCCGCCGCGCCGAGGAGGCCGCGGCCCTGGAAGCACGCCAGGCCGAGCTGAAGGCCTTCACCGAAAAGCTGATGACCTATCAGATCACGGCGGAGGACAAGGAGCGCGCGCTGCTGAAGATCCGCCGCGCCTTCGAGATTGGCGAGAAGGAGGTGATGCTGGTCCGCTTCCCCTCGGAGGTCTGCGAGGACCAGGGCCGGCGCATCAACAACCGCCTCGATGGCTGGCAGGAGACCCTGCCCGGCGTGCTCAAGCATGTGCATGAATGGTGGGAGCGGGAGCTGGCCCCGGGCGGCTTCACCTTCGGCGCGCGCGTGCTGGATTATCCGGGCGGCATGCCCGGCGATATCGGGCTCTTCATCGGCTGGCCGGAGCATCTCGGATAGCGCAGGATGCGCGGCAGGGAGGACCACCATGGCCAAGAAACAGCGCGCCCCAGCCGAAGCGAGCCCCAGCGCGGGCTCGCCGTTTCGGGAAGACGGAAAACTCTCGCGCCGCGCCTATGAAAAGGCGCTGGCCGAATTGCATGTCGAGCTGGTCGCCCTGCAGCGCTGGGTGCAGCACACCGGCGCCAAGGTCTGCATCCTCTTCGAAGGCCGCGATGGCGCGGGCAAGGGCGGCTCCATCAAGGCGATCACCGAACGCGTCAGCCCACGCGTCTTTCGTGTCGTCGCCCTGCCCGCGCCCAGTGAGCGCGAGAAATCCCAACTCTATCTCCAGCGCTATATCCAGCACCTGCCCGCCGCGGGCGAGGTCGTGATCTTTGACCGCAGCTGGTACAATCGGGCGGGGGTGGAGCGCGTGATGGGCTTCTGCACCCCCGCGCAGACCGAGCGCTTCCTGGAGACGGCGCCAGGCATGGAGCGCGCGCTGATCGATTCCGGGATCATCCTGCTGAAATACTGGCTGGAGGTGAGCCAGGAGGAGCAGACCCGCCGGCTGGAGGCCCGCATCCAGGATGGGCGCAAGCTCTGGAAGCTCTCGCCGATGGACCTGCTCTCCTACAGCCGCTGGTATGATTATTCCCGCGCGCGGGATGCTATGTTCCTGGCCACCGACACCTCCTGGGCGCCCTGGTATGTGGTGCCCTCGGATGACAAGAAGCGCGCCCGGCTGAACCTGATCCGCCACATGCTGCGCCATATCCCCTATGAGGCGCCCAAGCGCCCCAAGGTGAAACTGCCCAAGCGGCAGAAGCCCGACGGTTATGTCGAGCCCGAATACCCCTTCAAGCTGATCCCGGACGGCTTCGCCCAGGCTGGATAGCGCCACTGGTCGAAATCCACGCAGACCGCCCAGCCAATGGGCGCTGGGCCCTGCGGTGACCGCACAAGCGCGGCCGCGGCATGCGCTTTCTGATTGAAGCGACCGAGCTTGACCGGACAAGCTGCGCCTCCCCGCCTGGAGATGCGCCATGATCCGACGCCGGCACCTTGCCCTTTCCGCCGCCGCCCTGCCGCTTGCCGCGGCACAGGCCCAGACGACCGATTGGCCCACCCGGCCCATGCGCTTCGTCTCGCCCTTCCCGCCGGGCGGCGCGGCGGATCTGCTGACGCGGCTGATGGCCGATGAGATGCGCGCACCGCTCGGCCAGCCCATCACGGTGGAGAACCGCAGCGGCGTGGGCGGCACGGTGGGCAGCGAGTTCGTCGCCCGCGCCACGCCCGATGGCTACACATGGCTCATGGCCAGCACCGGCCCCTTCTCCATCACGCCGGAGCTGGTGCGGCTGAATTTCGACCCGGCGCGGGATCTGGCGCCGGTGGCGATGGTGGCGGGCGTGGCCTCGGTCTTCGCCGTCCATCCTTCCGTGCCGGCGAACAACCTGGCCGAGCTCATCGCGCTGATCCGCGCACAGCCAGGCCGCCTCTCCTATGCCTCGGGCGGCACCGGCTCGGCCACGCATCTCTTCGTGGAATTGCTGCTGCAGATGGCGCGGCTTGAGGCGCTGCACGTGCCCTATCGCGGCAGCGGCCCCTCCATCACCGACACCATCGCCGGACGGGTGCAGTTCATCTGCGACACGCTGCCCGCCACCCTCGGCCATATCCGCGAGGGACGGCTGCGCGCCGTGGCGGTGACCACCAAGGCGCGCCACCCGGCCCTGCCCCAGGTGCCGACCGTCGCGGAATCCGGGGTGCCGGGCTACGAGGCCGTGGGCTGGTATGGGCTGGCGGCGGCCGCCGGCACGCCCGCGCCGATCATCGAGCGGATGAATGCCGCGGTGAACGGGCTGCTCGGGCAGCCTGCCCTGCGCGAGCGCCTCGCCACCCAAGGCGCCGACCCGCTGCCGATGACGCCAGCCGCCTTCGGGGCCTTCATCGCGGAGGATCGGGCGCGGTGGGGTGGGGTGATCCGGACGGGGAATATTCGGCCGGATTGAAGAAAAAGGCCTCCGGCGGCTGGGGCCGTGGCCCCAGACCCCTTTACTTGCCGTGGCTGCGGGCGATCTTGGCCGCGATGTGCTGGCCGGCGGTGATGGTTGGGTATTTGGGCGCCTCGCCGGGGGCGACGCAGGTCGGGATGGCCTGGATCGCGGCGTCGTAATCCGGGTGGACGAAGAAGCCGACCGAGAGGCGGCGCGAGGAAGCCATGGCCAGGCCCGGCGGATTCACCACGCGATGCAGGGTGGAAGCCCAGGCATCATTGGTCCAGCGCTGCATCATGTCGCCCAGGTTGATCACCAATTCGCCCCGCTTCGCCTGCACCGGCGCCCAGCTTCCATCGGGCAGCCGTGCCTCCAGCCCGCCTTGGGCCTCGGTCATGGCCAGGATGGTCATGGCACCGAAATCGGTGTGCGCGCCGGTGCGCAATTGCCCGGGCTCTGGCGGCCCGGCCAGCGGCGGATAATGATGTGCGGCGAGGATGGAGAAATGCCGCGTGATCATCCCGTCGAAATAGCTCTCCGGCAGGCCAAGGGCCACGGCAAACAGCCGGTACATGTCGGCCGCCACCTGCTCGAAGCTGCGATAGAGCGCGACCAGGGTGTGATCGAAGCCGGCCGGGCTGTCAGGCAGGATGTTGGGCGCGTAGGAGGTCGCGGCCTCCGGGATCGCCGCGAAATGGGCGCGGTGATCATCCACTGGCCCCAGGAAATAGCTCTCGCGCAGGTCGAGCGGCGCATCCTGGCCGAGCGTCCGCCCCAGGCCGCGCGTCGCCATGCCGTGATAGCCGCGCTGCTTGGCCGGGCCCGTCGGGTGGAAGCGGTCCTTCACCTCGCGCGGCTGGTCGTAGAAGGCGAAGCTCTCGCTCACCACGCGGTCGAAGAAATCCTGGTCCAGCGAATGGCCGCTGATGATGAGGAAGCCCACGCGGCGGCAGGTCTCGGCCACCGTGGCGGCGATCTCGGCGCGCTCCTCGGCGCTGCCGCGCAGGAAGCGACCCAGGTTGATGGTCGGGATGGCGGGCAGGCTGACATTCATGGGCGTCGAAGCCTCAGCTGGGATGGCGCGAGGATAATGCCGAATCCACCGCAGCGTCATAGGGAATATCGCGCGCGATCAGCCCGCCCGAGAGCAGGGCCGCCTTGAGCCGCACAAAGGCGCTGGGCGGCAGGTCCGGCGTCGCGGCCCAGAGGCCGGCCGCGCGGTAGGCGAGGGCCAGGCGCTCCAGCTGTTCCCGGGGCTGCTCGGGGAAGAAACCGGAGAGCGCTTCCGCCAGTTCCGCGCCGCTGGCTTCGCCGAGGGCCTGCTGGGCCGCGGCCAGGCCGCGCACCAGGCGGATCAGGGCGGGGCGCTGTTCGGCCAGCGTAGCGCGCGTGGCGACCAGCGTGGTGTAGCCGATATCGCCGCGATCACTGAACCGGTGCCAGACATGGCCGACGCCGGATTGCACCAGCTGGTCGGCATAGGGCTCGAAGAGCTGCACCACATCCATCGCGCCGGCGGCGAAGGCGGCGGCATTCTGCGCCATAGGCAGGTCGGGCGCGCGGATCAGCGCGGCGGGATCGAAATCGGCGCGGCGCAGATCATCCTGGAAGGTCATCCAGGGGGTGGGCACATCGGTCGCGACCCCCACCCGCAGCCCGGCCAGGTCGGCGAAGCGGAAGGCGGGGTTGGGCCTGCGGCCGATCAGCATGAAGGGATCGCGCGCCACGGCCTGGGCAAAGCAGACCAGCGGGCAGGCCGGGTCGGCATCGTGATACATCATCACCCGCATCGGCCCGCCCCAGGCGGCATCCGCCTGCCCGGAGAGCAGCAGCTTCGGCGTCTCGGCGGTGGCGGGTGCCGTGATGATCCGCACATCCAGCCCCTCCCGCGCCCAGAACCCGCCATGCAGGCACAGGTAGAAGGGCAGGTAGCCGGGGGTGCGGAGGTTTTCGACGAGGCGGAAGGACAGGCTCATGCCGCCTGCATATCACGCGCCCGCTCCCAGAGTCCCTCCGCCGCGGTCTGGGCGGCGGCGCGCACCGCGGCCTCATCCGCCTGGGTCGGGCGGCCCGATTCCACAACCTGACGGCCGCCAATCCAGACATGCTCCACATCGCGGCCATTGGCGTCATGCACCAGCGTGCCCAGCGGGTCGAGCAACGGGGTCAGGTGCGCGCGGCGGAAATCCCAGGCGACCACATCGGCGGCGAAGCCTGGCGCCAGCTGGCCCAGCCGCCCGGATTTGCCGAGCGCCGCGGCGCCATTCACCGTCGCCATGGCGAAGGCATCCTCGGGCTGCCAGCCCTCGCCCACCGAGCCCACGCGGATGCGCGCCGTGGCCAGCGCCCAGCGCATCTGCTCCGCCATGTCCTGCGTCAGATTGTCGGTGCCCAGCGCGATGCGCGCCCCCGCCGCGCGCAGCGCCGGCGTATTGGCGATGGCGCCGCCCGTGGCGTTCCCTTTCGGCACATGCGCGACGGTGGCGCCGGCCGCACCAAAGCGCGCCACGTCATCGGCCGACATGTGGATGCAATGGGCGGCGATCAGCCGGTCATCCAGCAGCCCGCAGCGCTCGAGCAATTGCGTGGGCGAGCAGCCGTCGCGGCGCTGGATCTCGGCATTCTCCAGCTGGGATTGCGAGAGATGCGTCGTCGTCAGCAGCTTCGCATCCCGCGCCAGATCGGCCGCCTGGCGCAGCAGCCTGGCCGAGCAGGTGTCGGGCGCATGCGGTGCCACGATGACATGCGCCCTGCCCCCATGGCTGCCATGGAACTGGGCAATGAGCGCCTCGACCTCCGCCAGGCGCTGCGCGCCGATTTCGGGGACATGGCGCCAATCGGCGAGATGCACGCGCGAAAAATCCACATCATGCAGCCGCCCACAGGCCCAGAGCCGCAGGCCGAGATCGGCGATGGCGGGCAGCGTCACCTCGCCATGCACATAGCTGTCCACCATGACGGTGGAGCCCATGAGCAGGGATTCCATGGCGCCCAGCCGGGCCAGCGCCACGGCTTCCTCCGGGTTGATTTCATGGCCATGCGGCACGCCCGGCGTATAGGCGGGCGCGAAGCCCATATCCACGGCAATGCCGCGCATCAGCGACAGCACGGCATGGGTGTGGATGTTGATCAGCCCCGGCGTCAGCAGCCGCCCGGGCAGGCTCAGCCTCGGCGCATCGGTGGCGGGCAGCCGCTCCATCGGGCCGCAATCCAGGATCTTTCCGCCGGCCATGGCCAGGAAGCCGCGCGGGATCGGCGCCTCGCCATGGGTCACCAGCATCGCATCCGTCAGGATGAGCTCAGGCTGCATGGATATCTCTCTCCCGGGTCTCTGCTGGCACGGCCCATGCATGTCCCGTGCCGCGCATCATCGCGGAGAGACCCATGCCCTCACCGATCGCCTCCCCCGCCTTCAACCGCCGTGCCCTTCTGGGCGGCCTCGCCGGGATGGCCGGCGCGGGGCCGGTCTTCGCCCAGCCGCGCGGCGAGCAATTGCTCGTCGTCATGTGGGGCGCGCAATGGATCGAGGTCTGCCGCCCCATCGGCGAGGAATGGATGCGCGCGACGGGTGACCGCATCCAATGGGAATTGCACGCGGGCGGCGCCATGGCGGTGGTCGGCCGCCTGCGTCCGCTCTGGCCGCGGGTGCCGCAGAACCTCATCGCCGCCTGGGACCCCGTCTTCGCCGCCATGATGGAAGCGGGCTGGATGGAGCCGGTGAGCGAGACGGAAATGCCCGCCCTGCGTGATATCCCGGACATCTACTTCAAGAAGGATGCGCAAGGCCGGAAGATGACCGTGCCGCTCTCCACCGCCGGCGCCTTCTGGGGCTACCGCACCGACCTCGTCACCGGCCCACCCATCGAGAGCATCGAGCAACTGCTGGAGCCGCGCTTCCGCGGCAAGCTTTGCGTGCCCGTGCCGGTGAATCTCTCGGGCCTGCTGATGGTGAGCCTCGCGATGCAGCGCGGCGGCAATGAGCGCAATATCGAGCCCGGCTGGCAATTCCTGAAGGAATTGGCCGAGCGCGGGCAGATCGGCCGCGTCGTCGCCAACAATTCCGAGATGATCAACGCGATGAGCGCGGGCGATCTCTCCGTCGCCTTCTGGAACACCGGTGGCTGGCAGGCGGTGCGCAACCGCTTCCCCTGCCGCCTGCTGACGCGGCTGACCGACAACAAGGGCTTTCTCTTCAATGAGGGCTTCGCGGTGATGAAGGGCGAGAATGCGAACCGCGTTGCCGCCGCGAAACGCTTCGCCAACCATTTCGCCACGCCCGAGATCAACACGCGCTACAACATGCCGCTGGGCTCGGGCCCGACCAATTCGAAATCCACCGCCGCCCCCGCCATCGCCGACATCTTCTACAAGGCCGATGAGCTGGAGCGCTTCGCCTACATCCCCGACTACGCCTACATGTCCAGCCAGGTGGATGCCTGGACGCGGCGCTGGGAGACGGAGATCACGCCGCTGGTCCGGCGCGGGTGACGGCCTCCGATCGGCAAGGGGCGCGGTCCGCGAAGCGGCCCTGCCCACGCGCCGTGAATCGGCGGCCGGCTTGATGCGGTCCCGCCTCGCGCTCTGGCTGGTCCTGCCGGGGCTGCTCCTTCTGGCCGTGCTGATGGGCGGGCCGGTGCTGCTGCTGGCGCTGGAAAGCCTGAAACCCTTCGTGCCCGGCAGCATGCGCCCGGGCGAGGGCTGGACGCTGGCGCATTATCGCGAGCTGCTGCAACCCGCCTATCTCTTCTACTTCTACGAGACCTTCCGCATCGGGCTGATCGTGGCGACGCTCAGCGTGATCTTTGGCGCGCCGCTCGCCTTCGCCGCCGTTCGCAGCCCGCGCGCCGCCATCCGGAAATTCCTGCTGGCGCTTCTGGTCGGGCTGCTGGTGATGAGCCTGATCGCGCGGCTCTATGCCATCGAGATGGCCTGGGGCAGCCTCGGGCCGCTGGCGCCGCTCGGCGCGCTGCTCGGCTTCGCGCCGCGCCATCCGCGCTATGCCGAGGTGCTGGTCGGCATCGGGCTGTTGCATTTCACCCTGCCCGTGGTGGCGCTCATGCTGGTCGGCACCTTCCGCGCGCTGAGCCCCCGCCTGGAGGAGGCGGCGGCTTCGCTCGGCGCCACGCGCAGTGACGCGGTGGTGAGCATCGTGCTCCCGCTTGCGGCACCGGGCCTGGTCTCGGCCTTCCTGGTGGCGCTCGCCATGTGCATCAGCAATTTCGTGGCGCCCCTGGTGTTGGGGCGCGGCGTCGTCGTCTTCACGACGAGCCTGATGTACACGCGCTTCGCCGATATCGGGAATTACCCCTCCGGCGCCGCCATCGGCATCACCATGCTCATCCTCGCCTTCCTCGTGGTCTATGGGCTGAGCGCCCTGGCCCGCCGGCTCATCCCGCGATGAGGGCGCTGGATCTCGCGGCGCGGTTGCTGGCGCGGGGTGCGGTGCTGGCCGCCGTGCTCTTCCTGCTGGTTCCGCTGCTGGTGGCCTGCCTGCTCTCCTTCGACGACCGCAGCTTCCTGGGCGCCTTCCCGCCGCGCGAGTTTTCCCTCCGCTGGTACCGCGCCTTCGCCAGCAACCCGACCTACATGGATGGGCTGTTCATCAGCCTGCAATTGGGGCTGGTGGCCGCAGCCATCGCCACCATGCTCGGCACCATGGGCGCGCTGGCGCTGATGGACCCAAGGCTGGCGGGCCGCGACACATTGGAAGCGGTCTTCCTCTCGCCCAAATTCATCCCCACGGTGGTCATCGGCTTCTCGCTGCTGGTCTTCACCGCGAAGATCGGCATCTTCGATCCCTTCACGCGGCTGGTCATGGGGCATGTGGTCATCACCCTGCCCTTCACCCTGCGCGCCGTGCTGGCCAGCCTGATCGGCGTGAAGCGCAGCCAGATCGAGGCCGCCATCTCGCTCGGCGCCAGCGAGGCCCGGGCGCTCTGGGATGTGGCCGTGCCCGCCGCCCGCAGCGGCATCGTGGCGGGGGCCGCCATGGCCTTCGTGCTCTCCTTCGACGAGGTGGCCGTGAGCCTGTTTCTCTCCGATGCCTTCACCCAGACCCTGCCCATCGCGCTGGTGGCGGAGATGCGCGCCAACCTCAACCTCACCATGGCCGCCGTCTCCACCGTGTTTCTCGCGGCCACGCTGGTGCTGCTGGTGCTGCTGGACCGCACCATCGGGATCGAGCGCCTGGCCGGCGATGTCGGGGCGCGCGGCTGATGCTGGAGGTGCAGAACCTGACGCGCCGCTTCGGCGCCTCCCTGGCGCTGGATGGCGCGAGCCTGGATGCGGGTGCGGCCGAGGTGGTGGCGCTGCTCGGCCCCTCGGGCTGCGGCAAGACCACGACGCTGCGCATCGTCGCCGGCTTCGAGAGCGCCGATTCCGGCAGCGTGACGCTGGCCGGGCGGGATCTCATCCGCCTGCCGCCGCATAGCCGCGACATCGGCCTCGTCTTCCAGGACTACGCCCTGTTTCCGCATATGAGCGTGGCGGACAATGTCGGCTACGGGCTCCGGCGCCGCGGCATGGCGGCGGCCGATCGCGCGCGCCGCGTGGGCGAGATGCTCGATCTCGTGCGCCTCTCGGGCCTCGATGCCCGCCGCCCCGCGCAGCTTTCGGGCGGGCAGCAGCAGCGCGTGGCGCTGGCCCGCGCGCTCGCGATCGACCCCCGCCTGCTGCTGCTGGACGAGCCGCTCTCCAACCTCGACGCCAAGCTGCGCCACACCTTGCAGACCGAGCTGCGCCAGATCCTCACGCGCATCGGCACCACCACCCTGATCGTGACGCATGACCAGGAGGAGGCGATGGCGCTGGCCGACCGCATCGCCATCATGGCCCAGGGGCGCGTGCTTCAGATCGGCACCCCGCGCGAGGTCTATGCCCAGCCCGCCTGCCGCTTCGTGGCGGAATTCCTGGGCCAGGCGCTCTGGCTGGAAGGTCGCGTCGAGCCGGGCGGCTTCGTCACCGCCGCCGGCACGCGCCTCGCCTGCGCCGCTCCGCGGCTTGTCGCCCGTGCCCATGGCCTTCTGGTCCGCCCCGAATCACTGCGCCTCGGGCCGCCGCGGGAGGGCGAGAATGCGCTGCCGGCGCGTGTGCTGGGCAGCCGCTACCGTGGCGCCGCCATCCTGCTCGACCTGCTGGTGGAGGGCACGGCGCCCGTCTCCCTCGCTCTCCCGCATGATGCGTCTCTGCCGGCAGCAGGGGAGAGCCTTTCCCTGGCGGTGCCTCCCTCGGCCTGTCTCGCCATCCCTGTGGATGCGGGTTGAGGAAAAAAACATGTCTTCTTGGATAGAAGCCGCAAAAGACCTTCGCTCGGTCGTTGCACGCCCATATTGGTAGGGCTCCACGAAGAAAGCCTGATGTCGCCCACGCCCCGCCCCATTCGAACGGCCCTGCCCATCGAGCTGCATGGCGCCCTGCGCAAGCTGGGCGGGGCGCTGCTGCGCGGGCCGGCGCGGGGCGCCGCCCCCATCGCCCCCCGCTGCGAGGGCAGCCTGATCGTCGCCTCCTACAACATCCACAAATGCGTCGGCGTGGATAACCGCTTCGATCCGGGCCGGATCGCCGCCGTCATCGCCGAGCTGGATGCCGATGTCCTGGCCCTGCAGGAGGTGGACCGCCGCTTCGGCCACCGCACCGGGTTGCTCAACACCGCGGCGCTGGAACGGCGCACCGGCCTGACCCTTCTGCATGTGTCGGACACGCCGGGCGGCCATGGCTGGCACGGCAATGCGCTGCTGGTGCGCCAGGGAAGGCTGATCCGCCTGCGTCGCCTGCATCTGCCCGGCGCCGAGGCGCGCGGCGCCCTGCTCGCCGAGCTGCAGCTCCCGGCCGGCAAGTTGCGGGTGGTGGCGGCGCATCTGGGCCTGCTGCGCCGGCACCGCGCCATGCAGGCCGAGGCGCTGCTGGAGGCCATCCGCCAGGGCAGCCCCATGCCCACCCTGCTGATGGGTGACCTCAATGAATGGCGGCCCGGCATCCCTTCCTCGCTGGTGGGGCTGGAGACCTTCTTCGGCCCGCTTGGCTCGGGCCAGCCGAGCTTCCCCTCCCGCCTGCCCTTCCTGGCGCTGGACCGCATCCTCTGCCATCCGCGGGAGATGTTGGCAGGGGTGGAGGCGCATCACTCCCCCCTCGCCCGCCTCGCCTCCGATCACCTGCCGCTGCGCGCGCGGATCGACCTCAGCGCCGCGCAGCTTCCCGCCCTGGCCGCCGCGGCCTGAGCGCCCTCAGGGCCGGATGCCGGCCGCGAGGCCGATGCGCACCGCCTCGGGCAGGCTGCGCACGCCGAGCTTCTCCATCAGATGGGCGCGATGCACCTCCACCGTGCGCGGGCTGATGCCAAGCTCGAAGGCGATGACCTTGTTCGCCTTGCCCGCCACCAGCGCGGCCAGCACCTCCGCCTCCCGCGGGGAGAGCCCCGCCACCTGGGCCGAGGCCTGGCGTTCCAGCAGCCGGCGCTGGTCGGTCTCGCGCAGCGCCGCCAGCGCGCCCTCCACGGCTTCGAGGATGCGCTCCTCGGAATAGGGCTTTTCGACGAAATCCATCGCCCCTGCCCGCATGGCACGCACCGCGAGCGGCACGTCGCCATGGCCCGTGACCACCACAATCGGCAGGCCCACCGCCTGGCGCTGCAAGCTCTCGATCAGCGAGATGCCATCCATCCCCTCCATGCGCACATCCACCAGGATGCAGCCGGTGGCGAGGCCGCCGGGGGCAGCGGCGGCGGCCAGCAGCTCCGGGGCGCTCTCATAGGTGGCGGAGGGCTGCTGCAGCGAATCCAGCAGCATGGCGAGCGAGCGGCGCACCGCCTCGTCATCATCCACGATGTGCACGATGGGCTGGGTCATGCCGCGAGCGCCGCCTCGGCCAGCGGCAATTCGATGCGGATCTCGGTGCCGCCCGCGGCGGAGATCGGGGCTGCGATGCGGCCGCCATGCGCCTCGACGATGGCGCGGCAGATCGAAAGCCCAATGCCCATGCCACCCTCCTTGGTGCTGACGAAAGGCTGGAAGAGGCGCTCGCGCACCTCGGGCGCCAGGCCCGGCCCGGCATCACGGAAGGTCAGAACGGCCCGCCCGCCCTCGCGTTGCAGGCTGACCGTGATGCCGGGCGCCTCCAGCCCTTCCGTCGCCTCGATGGCGTTGCGCAGCAGATTGACGAAGACCTGCTGCATCTGCACCGGATCCGCCATGATCAGGCAGCCGGCCGCGCCCACATCCAGGCTGATATGGGGAGCCCCGCCGCGGCGCGCCGCCGTCACCAGCGCCACGCCATCGGCCACGAGAGGGCCGAGCGAGACGAGGCGCAACTCCGTCTCCCCCCGGCCGACGAAATCGCGCAGCCGGCGCAGGATTTCGCCGGCCCGCAGGATCTGCGCGGCGGCTTCGCGCATGGCCTCCCGCGCGGCACCCACGCGGGCCGGATCGGGCGGATCCGCCTGCAGCATGCGCATGCCCGCCCGCAGGAAATTCCCCGCCGCGGTCAGCGGTTGGTTCAGTTCATGCGCGACGCCGAGACTCATGGCGGCGAGCGTATCGGCACGGGAAATGCGGCGCATCGCCTCCTCGGCCTGGCGCAGCCGGCCCTCCGTCGCGCGCCGGCGGGTGACATCGCGGGCAACGCCGACCAGGCCGACGATCCGGCCGGTGGAATCGCGCCAGGGGGCCTTCACCACCACGTAATCCCGCGCTTCCGTCCGGTGGCCTGGCATGGCGAGCCGGATCTCGTATTCCACGACCTCGCCGCCGCCGATGACCTCGCGGTCAATCTCGTTCAGCCGGTGGGCATCGGCCACATCCATGATGTCCTGATCGGTCCGGCCCAGGATATCGCCCTCTGAATGTCCCATGACGCGCGTGACGGCCTGGTTCACCAGAACGTAGCGAAGCTCGACATCCTTCACGAATATCTCGTCGGGGACCGATTCCACGACCGAGCGGAGCAATTGCCGCTCATCATCGATCTTCCGCGCCTGGGCGAGGCTGGTCTCCGCCAGGTGCCGCGCGGCCTCGGCCTCGCGCAGCGGGGCGCGGCGCGCCTCGGCCACGGCTGTCGCCAATTCCTCGAATTCCGCCACACGCACCATGGGCCGCGGCGGGCTCGGATTCGGGCCGGTCAGCCCGGCCAGCGGGCGCATCAGCCGACGGATGGAGCCATCCGCGAGCAGGCCGAGGGAGAGGACGACGATGACGGCCAGCACCGCCGAGTCGAGCGCGGGGCGCTGCCAGGCGCGCAATTCCTCGGCACGGGTCGCACCCAGGAGGACCACCCAGCCGCTGGAAGGCACCCGCTCGAAGGCCATGAGCATTTCCTGCCCACCAGGACCCGTGCCCCGAAGCATGCCGCGCACCTGCCCGCCCATCCGCGCGAAGAGGTCTTCCGGGATCTCCGCCGACAGGCTCGCGCCGCTGGCGGTGGCGATTCCCACCACGGGCTGGTCCGGCGGGGCCAGCAGGAAACCGGCCGAGCCAAAGCTTCCCACCGGTTGGCGCAGCAGCGCGCCGAGCCTGGCGGGGGCGATCGGCATGGCAAGCGCACCCACCACCTGGCCCCCCCGCCAAACCGGGACGGCAACGCTGGCGAGCGAACGCTCGATCAAGGGCAGCACGATGGGCGGCGCGAAGGCGGGGCGGCCCGTCCGCATGGCGCGGGCCGCGGGTCCATCCTCCAGCATGTCCGGCATGGCAGCGCCGAGCGGGAGGCGGCTGTTGACCAGTTGCCGCCGTGGCTCCTCCCGTCTGACGAAGATCGCGAAGCCCTCGAGCGGCGCCAGCACCTCGCGTGCCTGGGCATGGAAGGCTGCGAAGCCCTCGGGCCCACCATCCAGATGCGTCGAGGTGGCGAGCGCGTTCAACAGCAGCACCGCGCCCTCCAGCTCACGGTCGACGGCCAGGGCGCGGGCGCGGGCGCCGGTCGCCAGGAGCTCCTCAGCATCGGTCTTTAGCCGGGCGGCCAGTTCGATGGTCAACCAGGCACCCAGCAACACCGCGGGCAGCAGAAGGATGCAGGCGAGCCGCAGAAGGTGTTGGCGCAGGCTCGGCGCGGGCTTGGGGGTGTGCATCGCGGCGGCACCATGCCAGAGCCCAGCCGGAAGGGCCAAGCGGAAGCGCTGGACCGTGATCAACACAGGTTGATCACGGTCTGGCCTTTGCCGGGAGGCTGGTTCACGCCTTTGGTGATTCCGGCCAAGGCGACCAGGCTCTACCGAGCCGGTGTGATCCGGCCGCGCAGCAGGCTCTCCCAGCGGGTCACCTCGGCCGTGACATAGCGCTGCGCGGCCTCAGGCGGGCTGGCCAGGATGCGATCCACGCCCAGCTCCGCCATGCGGCGGGCCATCGCCTCGGTGCCCATGGCGGCGGCGATGGCGCGGTGCAGCGTGGACTGGATGGCCGGCGGCGTGGCGCTGGCGGTAAAGATCGCCTGCCAGACATTCATCTCGGCATCGAGGCCGATCTCCCGCAGGCTCGGCACCTCGGGCAGGGCCGGGCTGCGGCCGGCGCTGGTGACGGCGAAGGCGCGCGCCTGGCCGCCGCGCGCGGTCTGCACGCCGGTCAACGCCACGTCGAAAATCATGGCGATGCGGCCGGCCGCGAGGTCGAGCGTGGCGGGCGCACCGCCGCGATAGGGGATCTCGTTCAACTCCAGCCCGGCGGCGTTCAGGAAGAGCAGCGCGGCCATCTGGAGCGTGCCGCCACCGCCCGTGCTGCCATAGTCGAAGCGGCCCGGGGCGGCGCGCGCCATGGTGATGAATTCCCGCACGTCGCGCGCCGGATGGGCATTCGCCACCAGCATGACCATGGGCATTTCCGACAGCACCGAGACGGCCGTGAGCGCCGTGGTCACGTCGATCGGCGCATTGGGCACGACCAGCCGCAGCACGGAGTGGGAGGTGTTGTTGATCAGCAGCGTGTGGCCATCCGGCGCCGCCCGCGCCACCACCTCGGAGGCGACGATGCCGGCGCCGCCCGCCCGGTTCTCCACCACGATGGGCTGCGGCAGATGGGTGGACATGGCTTCAGCCAGCACGCGGGCGCCCACATCGGTGGCGCCGCCCGCCGCGAAGGGAACGACCAGGCGGATGGGCCGGTCGGGGAAGGCCAGGGCCGGCGTGGCGAAAGCGAAGGCGGCAAGGCCGGCCAGCAGCAGGCGGCGCAGGGACATGGTTTCCTCCAGGGTTCTTGCCCCCGGGGTGTAACGGGATTCAGCCGCCTTGGGAAAGCGCCCCGGCCGGGGGTTCAAGCCCGCCCAGCCAGGCCGAGAGCAGCGGCCCCAGCGCCGCCCGCTCCGCCGCATCCAGATGCGCCACCAGCCGCGCCTGCGTGGCGACATGCGCGGCCAGAACGCCATCCACCAGCGCCCGCCCGCCCGGGGTGAGCGCGATCAGCACGCTGCGCCCATCGGCCGGGTTGGGCCGCCGCAGGACATGGCCGGCCTTTTCCAGCTGGTCCACCCGATGCGTCATGGTGCCGGAGGTGATCATCATCGTCCCCAGCAGGTCATTCGGGGAAAGCGCGAAGGGCGGGCCGGCGCGGCGCAGCGTGGCCAGCACGTCGAAGCTGGCGAAGTTCAGCCCATGGGTCGCGAGCGTTGCCTCCATCTCGCGCATCAGATGGCGGGAGAGCCGCAGAACGCGGCCGATCAGCCCCATCGGGCCGACATCGAGGTCCGGGCGTTCGCGCGCCCATTGGGCAAGGACGAGGTCGAGATGGTCCATGCGCCCTTTTGCGAGCGATATATCTTGAACTCAAGAGAAAACGGCTTATCTTGATGTCGAGATAAATTGGAAAACCCGATGCGCCGCAGCACGGACCTTGCCCTCACCGCCCTGGCCCCGGCCATCTGGGGCAGCACCTACCTGGTGACGACGGAGTTGCTGGGCGGCTGGGATTCCCTGGCCCTGGCCCTGCTGCGCGCGCTGCCGGCCGGCATCCTGCTGCTGCTGGTGATGCGGCAATGGCCGCATGGGGTCTGGTGGCATCGCGCCCTGGTGCTGGGCATCCTGAACTTCTCCTTCTTCTGGGTGATGCTCTTCATCTCGGCGCATCGCCTGCCGGGCGGCGTGGCGGCGACGGTGGGGGCGATCCAGCCCCTGTTTGTCCTCCTGCTGGCCGGGCCGGTGCTCGGCAGCACGATCCGGCCCGCCGCGGTGCTGGCGGCGCTGGCCGGCATGCTGGGCGTGGCGCTGCTGGTGCTGGCGCCCGGCGCCGCGCTGGACCTGTGGGGCATCGCGGCCGGCCTGGCCGGCGCCAGCGCCATGGCCGCCGGCACGGTGCTGACGCGCAAATGGCAGCCACCCGTCTCGCCGCTGACCTTCACCGCCTGGCAGCTCACCGCGGGGGGCCTGGTGCTGCTGCCTGTTCTGCTCTGGTGGAGCCCGGATCTCCCGGCACTTTCCCTGCACAGCGCGGCCGGGCTCATTTACCTGGGGCTGATCGGCGCTGCCGGGACCTATATCCTCTGGTTCCGCGGCATTGCGCGGCTGGGGCCCGGGGTGGTCGCACCGCTCGGGCTGCTCAGCCCCGTCTCGGCCGTGCTGCTGGGGTGGATGGTGCTGGGCCAGACGCTCTCGCCAGTGCAGATGCTGGGGATGGCGGTGGTGATCGGCAGCATCGTGGCGAGCCAATTCCTGCAACCGCCGCCCCCTTCCCCCATCCTGGCCAAGGAGTGAGCCCATGGGTGTCCTGCTGAACGGCGTCTGGACGGAGGAGAGCGCCCTGCCCGCCACGCCGGGCGGCGTCTTCATCCGCCGCGAATCGCAGTTCCGGAACTGGATCACGCCCGATGGCGCCCCAGGCCCCAGCGGCGAGGGCGGCTTCGCGGCCGAGGCCGGGCGCTATCACCTGATCATTTCGCTGGCTTGCCCCTGGGCGCATCGCGCGCTGATCTTCCGGGCGCTGAAGGGGCTGGAGGGGATGGTCTCCCTCTCCATCACCCATTGGCTGATGGGCGCGCAGGGCTGGAGCTTCGCCGAAGGCCCGGGCGTGGTGCCCGACCCCATCCTGGGGGCTGCCCATCTGCATCAGCTCTATTGCGCCGCCGAACCGGGCTACACCGGCCGCGTCACCGTGCCGATCCTGTGGGACAAGGCGCGCGGGCGGATCGTGAACAATGAATCCGCCGAGATCATCCGCATGTTCAATTCGGCCTTCGACGGAATCGGCGCCCGCGAGGGCGATTTCTATCCCGCGGCGCTGCGGCCGGAGATTGATGCGCTGAACGCGCGCATCTACGCGGCGGTGAACAATGGCGTGTATCAGGTGGGCTTCGCGCGAAGCCAAACGGCCTACGACGCCGCCATCGGCCCGCTCTTCGACATGCTGGCGGAGCTGGAAGCCCGGCTCGGCCGCTCACGCTACCTGCTGGGGGACCAGGTGACCGAGGCCGATTGGCGCCTCTTCACGACCCTGATCCGCTTCGATCCTGTCTATGTCGGGCATTTCCGCTGCGACCGGCGCCGCATCGTGGATCACCCGAACCTCTGGGCCTGGCTGCGGGAGCTGTATCAGTGGCAAGGCATCGCGGCGACAGTGGATTTCGACCATATCCGCCGGCACTACTACCTCAGCCACAAAATGCTGAACCCGGGCGGCATCCTGCCCGCCGGGCCGGAGCTGGATTTCCACGCGCCGCATGGTCGCGAAACGCTGTGATGGAGAGGGGGAAACTGGGGCGATCGACGGGACTCGAACCCGCGACATCCAAGACCACAACCTGGCGCTCTACCAACTGAGCTACGACCGCCGCATCGCGGGCTGGATAGGCCCGCCATGGGGCTTGCGTCAACCCGCGCCCCGCAGGGTAGCGCGGGTCAGGGCTAACCCGCCGCGCGGCGGCCCCCCTGGCGGGCCTCCATCCAGCCGCGAATGCGGGAGAGCGCCTCGCGCAGCACGCTCTCATTCTTGCAGAAGGCGAAGCGCGCATAGTGGTTGGGCGGGTTCTCGCCCGCATAGAAAGCGGTCACGGGAATCGCCGTCACCTTGGCTTCCTCGGTCAGCTGGCGGCAGAAGGCCACGTCATCACCGGTGAAGCCGATGGAGCGGATATCGGCCGTCACGAAATAGCTGCCCATGGCGGGCAGCACCTGAAAGCCCAGCTCCGTCAGCCCCGCCGCCAGGATGTCCCGCCGCGCGGCCAAGTCGGCGCCGAGCGAGGCGAAATAGGCGTCATCCTTGGCGAGGCCGACGGCCACGGCGCGCTGCAGGTTGGGCGGCGTGGTGAAGGTCAGGTTCTGGTGCGCCTTGGCGACATTGGGCTGGATCGCCCGGTCGCAGGTCACGTAGCCGACCTTCCACCCGGTCAGGTTGAAGGTCTTGCCGGCGCTGCCGATGCGCAAGGACCGCTCGCGCATGCCGGGCAGCGTCATCAGCGGGATGTGCTTCCAGCCATCATAGGTCAGGTGCTCATAGACCTCGTCGCAGATGGCGTAGCAATCGTGGCGCGTGACGAGGTCGGCGATGAAGGCGAGTTCGGCCGCGGTGAAGACCTTGCCGGTCGGGTTCATCGGCGTGTTGAAGAGGATGGCCTTGGTCTTGGGGCCGAAGGCGGCGGCCAGCTCAGCGCGCGGCAATTCCCACTTGGGCGGATTCAGGCGGACGATGCGAGGCACAGCGCCCAGCAGCTTCACCGTGGGCGCATAGGTGTCATAGAGCGGCTCGATCAGCACCACCTCATCACCCGGGTTGAGCACGGCCATCAGGCTCGCCGTGATGGCTTCCGTGGCGCCGGAGGTGACGACGATCTCGGCATTGGGGTCCACCTCGATGCCGTAGAAGCGCTTGTTGGCGGCGGCGACGGCCTGGCGCAGCTCGGGCACGCCGGTCATGGGCGGATACTGGTTGCGGCCATCCATCAGCGCGTCGGCGGCGGCCTTCAGCACATCGGGCGGGCCGTCATAATCGGGGAAGCCCTGGCCCAGATTGATCGCGCCATGCTGCACCGCGAGCGCGGACATGACGGTGAAGATCGTCGTGCCCGTGGCGGAGAGCAACTCATTCATCGGCTTCATCGGCGGCAACCTTGGGTCTTGGGGAAAACGTTTCGCGGTCTAGCATGGCGACGCCCCCCCCACCACGCAAGGATTGGCCCGGCGGGGATCGGCGCCACGGCCTGCCTTGATCGATGGCAGCCTGCCCGAGATTCGGGCTTCGCCCTCCTGGTTTTCGGCTGGAACCGCGCCCGGACACGATTGCGCCCTCTGGCCGCGGCGTGCAAAAGGCTCTCGGCTTTATGGGCGGTGGCAAGCATCGCCGCCAGGAGCTGATCGGGAAACGTCATGGGCCAGTTATCCGCCCAGGCACAGACATGTTGGATGCGATGAAAAAGATCGAGGCCATCATCAAACCCTTCAAGCTCGATGAGGTGAAGGACGCGCTGCACGAGATCGGCCTGCAGGGCCTGACGGTGCTGGAGGCCAAGGGTTTCGGCCGGCAGAAGGGCCACACGGAGCTGTATCGCGGCGCCGAATATGTTGTGGACTTCCTGCCCAAGGTGAAGATCGAGGTGATCTGCGCCGATGACATGCTGGAGCGCGCGGTGGAGGCCATCCAGGCCGCGGCGCGCACCGGCCGCATCGGCGATGGCAAGATCTTCGTCTCGGACATCGCGGAAGTGATCCGCATCCGCACCGGCGAGCGGGGCGAGGACGCGGTCTGAGCTGAAGGCCCCCCTCCGGGGCACGAGTTTCGCCGCACGCTGGCCCTGGGGGCGTCCCTGGCCAGCGATGCGGCGCCCGCGCGGGAGACGCCCGCGGGGAAATTTCCACAGGGACGCAGGCAACAGGACAGAGACGACATGGCGATGAATTCCCCCGAGGCAGTCTCCAGGGTCATGGAAATGATCAAGGAGAACAGCGTGGAGTATGTGGACTTCCGCTTCACCGACCCGCGCGGCAAGTGGCAGCACACCGCTCAGCACGTCTCCACCGTGGAAGAAGAGACCTTCGAGGAAGGGATCATGTTCGACGGCTCCTCCATCGCCGGCTGGAAGGCGATCAACGAGTCCGACATGATCCTGATGCCGGATGCGGCGTCGGCCTGCATGGACCCCTTCTCGGCCAAGCCGCAGCTGATCCTCTTCTGCGACATCTATGAGCCCTCGACCGGCCAGCGCTACAACCGCGACCCGCGCTCGACCGCCAAGAAGGCCGAAGAGTATCTGAAGAGCACCGGCCTGGGCGACACCGCCTTCTTCGGCCCGGAAGCCGAGTTCTTCGTGTTCGACAACGTGAAGTTCGGCACGGGTGGCAATTTCGGCCACTACTCGCTGGACAGCATCGAAGGCCCCGGCGCCTCGATGAAGGACTTCCCCGAGGGCAACATGGGCCACCGCCCGGGCGTCAAGGGCGGCTACTTCCCGGTGAACCCGGTGGACTCCGAGGTGGACCTGCGCGCCGAGATGCTCTCGACCATGATCGAGATGGGCGTCCCCGGCGAGAAGCACCACCATGAGGTGGCGCAGTCGCAGCATGAGCTCGGCACCAAGTTCGGCACGCTGGTGAAGCAGGCCGACTTCATGCAGATCTACAAGTACGTGATCCACAACGTGGCCCACAGCTACGGCAAGTCGGCCACCTTCATGCCGAAGCCGATCTATGGCGACAACGGCTCGGGCATGCACGTGCACCAGTCCATCTGGAAGGATGGCAAGCCGGTCTTCGCCGGCAATGCCTATGCGGATCTGTCGGAGACGGCGCTCTACTACATCGGTGGCATCATCAAGCATGCCAAGGCGCTGAACGCCTTCACCAACCCGCTGACCAACAGCTACAAGCGGCTGATCCCGGGCTTCGAGGCCCCCGTGCTGCTGGCCTATTCGGCCCGCAACCGCTCCGCCTCCTGCCGCATCCCCTACGCGACGAACCCCAAGGCCAAGCGCGTCGAGGTTCGCTTCCCGGATCCGGGTGCGAACCCCTACCTGGCCTTCGCCGCGATGATGATGGCGGGCC
>JAIYDS010000211.1 GCA_027487385.1 Acetobacteraceae bacterium
GAGGAGATGGCGGGCGGCAGCTTCACCATCACCAATGGCGGCATCTACGGCTCGCTCATGTCCACGCCCATCCTGAACCCGCCGCAATCGGGCATCCTGGGCATGCACAAGATCCAGGACCGGCCGATGGCCATCGGCGGCAAGGTGGAAATCCGCCCGATGATGTATCTGGCACTCTCCTACGACCACCGGATCGTGGATGGGAAGGAGGCCGTCTCCTTCCTCGTCCGCGTGAAGGAGGCGCTGGAAGACCCGCGCCGCCTGATGCTGGGCGTCTGACCATGCGCTCACGCGAAGGCCAGCTCAGCGACAACCGCCCCATCTCCCGCACCCGCGTGGAGAAGGAAAAGCAGCTGCGCGAGCTGAAGGAAGTGCTGGCGGGCATGAAGGCGCATGCCACCCCGGCGCTGCGGGATTCGGTGAAGGCCAAGATCAAGGAGCTGGAAGCCGATCTGGCACAGCCGGCGCCGCCGCCGCGGGACCGGCGGCCGCCGCGGCGGGAGTTTTAAGGCCAGGGCTCTGCCCTGGACCCGCTGGGGCCGAGAGGCCCCAGACCCAGGGACTAAATCAGGCGCGCCTCTCGCAGGGCGGCTTTCAGCGCCGGTGGCAATGCTTCCATCCCCGACGCGACCACGCCTTCCACCACATCGGCGGGCGCGTCCTCGGGCGTCAGATATCTCCAGCCCTGGAAGGCCTTGGTGGCCCGGGCTTCCACCATCACCAGCTTCGGGTCCAGCACCAGGCCGCAGCAGGGCGTGCCATCACCCCAGTCATCCTCGATGATGTCGATGATCCGCTGCCGCACCTGCAGAAAGCCACCCACCACCCAATAAATGCTGCCGCCATCGAGGATCTCCTCGCGCCGCTTGGGCGTCATCCGCGTCTGGTGGCGCAAAGGCGGGTCCGCCACGGCGCGGAGTTTCTGGATGGCGCGCAGCTGCGCCACATCCTTGGGGCCGACTGAGAGCTTCAGCATGTGCAGCATGCCCCCAGATGTGGCCACATGGCGGAGTCGGGCAAGGGGAATGATTACGAGGGCGGTGCGGTGCCCCCGGGCGCGGCCGCCAGCGCCCGGTTGGGCTGCGGCCGCAGGCTGGCATAGGCGACCGGGCCGAAATCCTGCAGCCGCCGCTCCACCGCCTGGAAGGCCGCCCGCTCCCGCGGCGAAAGCGTTGCGTCCGGCGTGTTCATCCGATGCGCGAGGTAGCGCGCCAGCATGCCCGAGCCGCGCCGATGCGCGGCGGCGACCATGCCGCCTTCGGTGAGGGTGATCTCCTCGCCATTGAGCCCGCGCACGGCGCTCCCCTGGCGGGTCATCACGCCATTGCGCTCCAGCTGCACCTCCACGCGGCGGAGGAAATGCGACATCGCGGCCTCCTGCGCCGCCGGATTGGCCAGGAAATCCGCCTCGCTGCGGACGCCATGGCGCTCGGCCAGCGGCGTCCAGCCGCCTTGGGCATTCTTCCAGCCGAGGTCGAGCAGGCTGCTGGGCAGGAACTGATAGCGGCCCAGCGCGCCGGAACGCGGGTTGCGCACGCCATAGCCGTCGCGCGGCTGTTCGGCGCTGCGCTCGGCCTGGGCGATGCGCTGGCGGAATTCGGGGTTGGGCGCCGCCTCCCAGGCGCGGCTGCCGACGCCGGAAAGGGGCATGCCCCGCGCCCGCGGCGCCGCCTCCTGCGCGTTGGCGAGCGCCATGGTGAAGCTGCCCGGGGGCGCGGTGCGCGCGCGGCCAGGCGAGAGGCCGACGGGCGGCAGGGCGGTGATCGGTTCCACGCCGGCCGGGGTAGTCCGGCGGTGGTTAAGGGAGGGTGAACCAGCCGCCCGCCCGCTCAGAGGGCGCGGGCGGCGGCGGCGAAGGCGTCCAGGGTGAAGGCCACGTCATCCGGCGTATGGGCCAGCGAGATGTAGTATTTGCTGTCGCCCTTCAGGATCCCGGCCTGCCGCAGGTGGCGGTTGAAATGGCCGGCCAGTTTGGCGTCGGCGCGCTGCATGTCACGGTAGTTGCGGATCTCGCTTTCGGCGAAGACCACGTCGAACAGCACGGGCTCGCCCACCACCTGGCCGGGCAGGCCGGCATCGCGCAGCAGGCGGGTCAGCCCCTCCATCAGGCTCTGGCCCGTGGCAAAGGCGCCCTCATAGGCACCGGGGCGGTTGAGGATGTCGAGCGTGGCCAGCCCGGCCACCGAGGCCACCGGATTGCCGGAGAGCGTGCCCACCTGCATCAGGAAGCCGTCATCCCCCACCAGCGCGCGGTCGAAATGCGCCATGATGTCAGCCCGGCCGGCAATGGCGGCCAGCGGAAACCCGCCGCCGATGATCTTGCCGAGCGTGCAGAGATCCGGCGTCACGCCGTAATATTCCTGCGCGCCGCCATAGGCGAAGCGGAAGCCGGTGACGACCTCGTCGAAGATCAGCGGGATGCCGAAGCGCGCGGTCACCTCGCGCAGCGCCTCCAGGAAGCCGGGCACGGGGGGCAGCAGCCGCTGGAAGGGCTCGACGATCACGCCGCCCAGCTCCTCATGGTGGGCTTCGATGAGCGCGATGGCATGCGCCGCATCATTATAGGGGGCCACCAGAACCTCGTCCCGCACGCGGGCCGAGATGCCGGCGCTGTCCGGGATGGCCTGCGGGAAATTTGCGGCGCGCTTGGGCGAGAGGCTCATCAGCCCATGATCGCTCATGCCGTGGTAGCCGCCTTCGAACTTCAGGATCTTCTCGCGGCCGCGAAAGGCGCGGGCCACGCGCATCGCGTACATATCCGCCTCGGAGCCGGAGCTGACGAAGCGGATCTGATCCGCGCAGGCCATGGCGTCCACGATGCGCGCGGCGAGATGGATGCCGGCCGGGTTGTTCGCGAAGAAAGTGGTGCCGAGCGGCACCTGCGCCAGCACCGCCGCCGTCACCTCGGGATGCGCATGCCCCACGAACATGGGGCCGGAGCCCAGCAGGTAATCCACATATTCCCGGCCCTCGCTGTCCCAGACATGCGCACCCTCGCCGCGCACCATGGCGAGGTCGCTCGCGAGATTGCCGAAATGCCCGGCCGGCAGGACGCGATGGGCGAGTTGCATGAGCGTGCGATCGTCCGGGCGCCCTTCCGCTGGGACGTGAATCGCCCGCTCAGACATGGTCTCGTTCATGGCATCACCGCCTCGCCCAAGGTCTGCATGAGGCGGTTGGCATTCGCGAACATCGCGACCGAGAGGATGATGTCGAGGATTTCCGCATCCTCCATCCCCTCATCGCGCAGCCGCTGCACATCGGCGGCGGTCGCGGCTGAGGGCGTCGCCGCCAGCTTCACGGAAAAATCCACGATGGCGCGCGGGCGCGGCGGCATCTCCACCTCCACGCCATCCTTCATGAGGCGCGCCATCAGGTCGGCATCGCCCTTCATCTGCACATAGCGCAGCGCATGGACGCTGGCGCAATAGGGGCAGCCATTCAGGCGGGATTCGGCCGTCGCGGCCAATTCGCGCTCGGCGCGCGAGGCGCCGCGCGGGCCATACATGATGGTGTTGAACAGCCTGGAGCGCTGGCGCAGCACCTCCGCCTCCTGCACCAGCAGCAGGTAGTAGGGGTTCTCCTTGGCCTTGGGGTGGCTCTCTTCCAGAACCTTGACCTCGTCCGGCGTGGCCTTGGCGATGTCCAGCACCGGCGCCCAGGCCTTCCAGTTCAGGCTTTGCATGGGAAAGCCGAAGTCATGCGTGCTCATCGGCTCGCCTCCGATGACGGGAGCGCGCTGGTCGCGCGGATGTCTGGACCCTTGGCGTTCATCACGCATTCTCCAGAAGCCGAAGGCCTGCGAGGAGGCGGGCCTGCATGTTCAGATGCGCGATCAGCTGCCCCAGCATGACCACATCGCGCGGCGCGAGGCCCGCCTGCATGAGCGTCTCGATGGCGCCAGGCGTCGCCAGGTCGGGCGTGCGGGTGATCAGCGTGGCATAGTCCCGCAGCACGGGCAGGCGCGGCGAATCCCCCGCGCGGGCCTGATGATGCGCCGCCAGGGCGGCTTCCGCATTCAGCTCGGCGACATGCTGGGCCACGGCGTGGCGTTCCGTGCTGGTCAGGCCGCTTTCGCCCTCGAAGATCGCGGCCTCGTAGCCGGCGAGGCTGCTGCGCACATCGGGCCGCAGCGCGCGCAGCCCGTCCAGCCTGCTGCCGGGCGCGATGCCGGCCAGCTCGTCTATCAGATCCCGCATGCGCGCTTCCTCTTGTTATCGCGGCACAAAGAAGGGCGTGCCTTCCAGTTCCGGTTCGTCGAAGGCTTCCAACTCGCGCCGCAGCGCACCGATCTCCCCACGGAAGAAATGCCGCAGGATGGCGGTGGAGACCTTCTCGCCGGCCACCACCACGCCTGGAATGTCGCTCGCGATCCCGCCATGCGTGGCATGGGCGCCGTAATTCATCAGATGGATCAGCCCGAGCTCCGGCGGGGCCGAGGCATCGCGCGGCTGCAATTCGAAGCCGGCGCCCAGGAAGGGGAAGGCGGCCATTTCCGGCCGTTGCAGCGCCGCGGGCGGCGTATAGGCATCCTGCCAGCGGGCGATATGCGGGGCGAAATCCGCCAGTTCCGGCACGCGGTCCATGTCCACGACGAAGCCGGTGCCGATGATCAGGAAGTCATGCGTGACCTCGCGACCGCCCAGATCGAGCACCACGCCCGCCGCCCCGCGCCGTGCCGCCCGCACGGGCGTGGAGAGATGGATGTGGAAGCCCGGCAGCTTCAGCGCGCGCTTCACCGTCTCATGCGGCGGCGGCGCCTGGGCGTCGTGCATGTAGACGACGAGGTTCCAGCGCTCCTCCAGGCTCAACGCATCCCAGCCCATATGGAAGCCGGGGCCCGCGCTGCCGCGGCCCTTGTTGATCTGCGGCAGGGTGGCGCGGCGCACATACATATGCGCCTCGGCCGCGCCCCGTTCGAGCGCGGTGGCCGCATTGTCCCAGGCCGAGGCGCCGCCGCCGATCAGGCCGAGGCTCTTGCCGTGGAGTGCCGCGAAATCGATCGGCGTCGGGGCCAGGGCGGCGAGGTCCGGGAAGAGATCGGGCGCCACGAAATCCGGGGTGTGCAGGCCGCCCGCTCCGGCGCGGCCTGTCGCCAGAACCACGCGGCGGGCCAGCATGGTCCGGCCATCCGAGAGCGTGAGGCGCAGCAGCCCCTCGGCCGGGCTGATGCGCGTGACGCGCACGCCATGGGTGACGGGCAGGCGCAGCACGCGCTGCAGCCAGCCCAGGTAATCCTGCCAGGTGGCGTTGTGGATCTTGTAGAGCGCCTCCCAGGCCTCGGTGCCGAAGCTGGCTTCATACCAGGCACGGAAGGTGAGGGAGGGGATGCCGAAGCAGGGGCCGGGCAGCGTCTTGGGCGAGCGCAGCGTGTCCATCCGCGCGGTCGTCACCCAGGGGCCTTCCTGGCCGGGGGCGCTTTCCTCCAGCACCGCGATATTGCGGATGCCCTTGAAGATCAGCGCGCCCGCGGCGGCGATGCCGTTCATGCCGGCGCCGATCACCACCACGTCATGCACGGCCACGCCGTCGCGCTCGAGACGCGGCACCCAGTTGCGCGGCGGGAGATTCAGCGCCTCCAGGTCGCGCGCCAGCTGCGCCTCGTGCCGGGTGAGGCCCCCGGGAATCATGTGAGGGATGATCCGGGTGGTCTGGTTCATGCGGCCCCTCTGTGTCGCGTGGCAGTTTGCTGCAATGCGTCAATCATCGTGTCACCCGTATCCTGCCCTGTCCATGGCGCGAAACAATCTTGTTGTGCGCGGAGATGGGAGCGGTGCACAAAAACGCCATCTTCGCAGGGGAAACCTCCTTCATGCCCTTCCCGTCCCGCCGCCTGATGCTCACCACCCTCGCGGCCCTGCCTGGCGCCGCGCAGGCCGCAGTGACCCTGCCCGCGGGCTGGCCCGAGCGGCCGCTGCGGATCATCCTGCCCGCGGCGGGCGGCGCCGGCACGGCCGATACCCTGGCCCGCATCCTGGCGCAGGAGATGGACAAGCGCCTGCCGCAGCGCACGGTGGTGGACAACCGCCCCGGCGCCAATGGGAATGTTGGCGCCACGGCGGCGGCGCGCGCGGCGCCGGATGGCCACACCATCCTCTTCACCTGGGCCGGGACCATGGCCACCAGCCCGGCGCTCTACCGGGATTTGGCCTTCAACCCGCAGCGCGATTTCGAGCCGGTGATCCTGCTGGGCAACGTCCCCAATATCCTGGTGGTGAACAACAGCCTCGGCATCCGGGACCTCGCATCCTTCACCGCCTATGTGCGGGCCAATCCGGGGCGGCTCTCTTTCGGCTCCTCCGGCAATGGCAGCTCGATGCATCTGGCGGGCGAGCTGTATCGCCAGGCGACGGGCACCGAGATGGTGCATATCCCCTATGCCGGCATCCAGCAGGGCTTCACCGATCTCTTTGCCGGCCGCATCCAGGTGATGTTCAACCTGGTCACCGGCGCGGCGCCACAGGTGCGCGGCGGGCAGGTGACGCCCATCGCGGTGCTGAGCGAGACCCGCTCCGCCGTGCTGCCCGATGTGCCGACCATGGCCGAGCTGGGCATGCCCGGCATGGAATTCGGCAGCTGGTTCTGCCTGATGCTGCCCAAGGGCACGCCGGCCCCCATCGTCCAGGCGTTGAACGCCCTGGTGAATGAGATCCTGACCGAGCCCGAGAGCCGCGCCCGCTTCACCGCCCAGGGCCTGGACATCCTGGGCGGCCCGCCGGCGCGCCTCGCCACGCTGCTGGACAGCGAGATCCGGCGCCACGCGGAACTGGTCCGCGTCTCCGGCACCCGCCTGGAATAGGCCCGGGCCTCCTCCGGCCCCGGGCCGGGCGCATCGCAGAACATCCGCTGAATCCCTGGGGTCTGCGGCCTTTCGGCCCAGCCGCCGGAGGTCTGCGCATGGCTTGGTCCCGTGGCCATGTCCGCCCGCTTTGGGCTATCCGGCGCAAAGTCCTACCAAGACATAAAGACATGCTTATGCCTCTAGCCATGCCTTCGGCCCCATGCTACGGCCCGCCGCACCGAAGCATTTTCGAATGAGGAGCCACCGCATGCCGGTCGCCGCTGAATACATCGTCAAGGATCTCTCGCTCGCCGAATGGGGCCGCAAGGAGCTCAACATGGCCGAGGACGAGATGCCCGGCCTGATGGCGACCCGCGCGGAATACGGCAATGCGCAGCCGCTCAAGGGCGCGCGCATCGCCGGCTGCCTGCACATGACCATCCAGACCGGCGTGCTGATCGAGACGCTGACCGCGCTCGGCGCCGATGTCCGCTGGTCCTCCTGCAACATCTTCTCGACGCAGGACCATGCGGCCGCCGCCATCGCCGCCGCGGGCGTGCCCGTCTTCGCCAAGAAGGGTGAGACGCTGGAGGAGTACTGGGACTATGTCCGCAAGACGCTCGAATGGGGCGATGGCGGCGAGCCCAACATGCTGCTGGACGATGGCGGCGACATGACGCTGCTGGTCCATTACGGCCTGCGCGCCGAGCAGGGCGACGTGGCCTTCCTGGAGAAGGCGACGAATGATGAAGAGACCGTCTTCTTCGCGCTGATCAAGAAGTGCCTGGCCGAGAAGCCGGGCTGGTTCGCCAAGCTCGCCGCCAGCATCAAGGGCGTCTCGGAAGAGACGACGACGGGCGTGCATCGCCTCTACCTGATGGCGAAGGACGGCAAGCTGCTCTTCCCCGCGATCAACGTGAATGACAGCGTCACCAAGTCGAAGTTCGACAATCTCTACGGCTGCCGCGAATCGCTGGTGGATGCCATCCGCCGCGGCACCGATGTGATGATGGCCGGCAAGGTCGCCGTGGTCTGCGGCTATGGCGATGTGGGCAAGGGCTCGGCCGCTTCGCTGCGCAATGCCGGTTGCCGCGTGCAGGTGACGGAAATCGACCCGATCTGCGCGCTGCAGGCCGCGATGGAAGGCTATGAGGTCGTCACCATGGAAGATGCGGCGCCCAAGGCCGACATCTTCGTGACCGCGACCGGCAATGTGGACGTGATCACCGCCGACCACATGCGCGCGATGAAGCACCGCGCCATCGTCTGCAACATCGGCCACTTCGACAGCGAGATCCAGGTCGCTGCCCTGAAGAACTACAAGTGGGACAATGTGAAGCCGCAGGTGGACGAGATCGAGTTCCCCGACGGCAAGCGCATCATCCTGCTCTCCGAAGGCCGCCTCGTGAACCTCGGCAACGCCACGGGCCACCCCTCCTTCGTGATGTCCGCCAGCTTCACCAACCAGACGCTCGCGCAGATCGAGCTGTGGACGAAGCCCGGCCACTACGAGAAGAAGGTCTATGTGCTGCCGAAGCACCTGGACGAGAAGGTGGCCATGCTGCACCTCGACAAGGTGGGCGCCAAGCTGACCAAGCTGCGCGCGGACCAGGCCGGCTATATCGGCGTGCCGGTCTCCGGCCCCTTCAAGGGCGAAGCGTATCGTTACTGATTTCGTGCCCTCAGACGAGTCGCGCCGGAGGCGCGCCTTCAGCACGACGCGGCGGCTCTGCCGCCTTGGCTTCGCCGCGCCAGTGGCGCGCTGAACCCATCGCCCGGTTGGGCGGCGCCGGCCGCCTTGCGGCCGGATCGGCTTGCGAACATCCAGGGCGCGCTTCCGCAAGGGGCGCGCCCTTTTTCTTTTCACGAAACACCCCAGTTGGCGGCCATGGAAACCCCCCTCGCGCTCATCGCGCTCTTCTCGCTCTCGCTGGCCTTTGGCGGCATGGTCTTCTTCGCCGCCGTGGTGGCGCCGCTGGTCTTCACGCGGCTGCCCTTCGAACATGCGGGCCGCTTCATCCGCGCGCTCTTTCCGCATTACTACCTCTGGGTGCTGGCCTGCTCGGCCGCTGCGGCGGTCGCGCTGTTTCCGCTGGCCAAGGAGGCGGCGGGGATCATGGCCGCCTCGGCTGGGCTGACGCTCTGGCTGCGCCAGGTCCTGATGCGGCGGATCAACCACGCCTCGGACCTGGCCCAGGCAGGAGATGCCGCGGCAAAGCGGGAATTCGACCGGATGCACAAGCTCTCGGTTGTCGCCAACCTGGTGCAGATGCTGGCGATCGGCGCCGTGCTCGCGATGTTTGGGGTGGGGTGAGAAGACCAGGGCCTCCGGCGGCTGGGGCCCACGGCCCCAGCCGCCGGAGGCTTTTTTCTACCCGGCCCGCCGCGGCAAACTCATGAGGATGATGGCCCCCACCCCCAGCAGGGCCAGCACCACGGCCATCCCCGCGCGCTGGCTGTTCGTCACATCCGTCACCAGCGCCAGCGCCGCCGGCCCGATGAAGCCCGTCGCGCGGCCAGACAGCGCGAAAAGACCGAAATAGGCGGCGATTTCCGCCGGAGGGGCGAGCTGCGCCATCAGGCTGCGGCTCGCCGCCTGGGCCGGGCCGAAGAAGAGGCCGAGCAGCACGCCGAGCACCCAGAAGGCCGCCTTGCTCTCCACCAGCAGCATGGCCCCGCCCAGCGCCATCAGCGCCAGCAGCGCGGCCAGGATGGTGGTGCGCGCGCCGAGCCGCTCCTCCACCCAGCCACCCGCAAAGGCGCCGATGCCGCCCGTGACGTTCAGCGCGATGCCGAAGAGCAGGATTTCCTCGAAGCCCATGCCGAAGACGCCGGCCGCGTAGATGGCGCCGAAGGCAAACAGCACGTTCAGCCCGTCGGTGTAGAAGAGCCGCGCCAGCAGGAAGCGCGCGATGATGGGCCGCCGCGGCAGGCCCCGCAGCAGCGCGAGGAGCTCCGCGAGACCCTGGGTCGCCGCCACGCCCCAGGGGAGGCGTGTCTGCCGGCGCGCCGTCCGATCCTCCGGCAGGAAGACCAGCGCGGGCCAGGCGAAGAGCAGCAGCCAGGCCGCCACCAGCAGGGCGGTGGCGCGCACGTGCTCGGCCGCGTCACGATCCAGACCGAAGGGCGAGGGGTTGGGCTGCACCAGGAGCGCGAGGCACAGAATCAGGCAGGCCAGACCGCCCGCATAGCCGAGCGCCCAACCAATCCCCGACACCCGGCCAAGCCTCTCCCGCGTCGTCGCCCCGGGGAGCATGGCATTGTAGAAGACGGTGCCGAGCTCGAAGCACAGCGTGCCCAGCGCCACGCAGAGCAGCGCCCAGGCGGCGTAGCCCGGCTGGGGCAGGGCAAACCAGATGCCGGCGGTAAAGAGGGCGGTGAGCAAGGTGCAGATGAGCAGCATCAGCCGCCGGCGCCCGCCCGCATCGGCGATGGCGCCCAGCAGCGGCGAGAGCAGCCCGATGGCCAGCCCCACCAGCGCCTGCATCCAGCCCCACATCACCTGTCCCGTCACCGGATCGGGCGCGATGCCCCGGGTGAAATAGGCGGCGATGACAAAGGTGGAGACGACGGTGGGGAAGGCGCTATTGGCCCAGTCATAGCTCGCCCAGGCCCATTCGCGACGTGTCATGACCGAAGGTTACCCGAGCCGCGCGGGGAGGGAAGGGTGGCGCTTCCCCTATTCGGCGCGCAGCTTGCTGGGCAGCACGTCATAGAGGGCGCGCGCCGCCTCCCGCTCCTCGGCGTTCAGCCCCTGGATCTGCGCGAAGATCGGCAGCTTGAAGGTGCCATCGGTCATGCGGACCAGCCAGACGCGCATGATGCCCCGCCCGGTCAGGCGCATCTTGAACTCGACTTTCTCGACCTGGAGCACGTCCACGCCGGAGCCGCGGCGGCTCGGGTCATATCCCACCGTGTGGTTCCGGCCGATGAGATGGGTGTGGTTGTCGGAGGGATCGCCATTGCCGCGGCTATGGGCGCGATACCACTGTCCATTGGCCCCGTCGTCGAAATTCAGGTCCCTCAACTCGGCGATGGTCATGGAAATGAGCGGCATGGGCGGCCTCGATGCTGGGTTGGCGTGATCTGGGAATGCCGGGGGATGGGCGCATATGCCTGCTCCGGCAGCGACTGGCCGCGTCGTGGCGGCGCTTGCATCGGGGCATTCCTCCCTGCCCGCCCCGCTGGATCCATTTCTGGTAGAGAGAACGTGTTTTCGTTCAACCCTGGGTAGAAGAATGGCGCGCGTTAAGGGAGGCTGTCAACGCGCGCGAGAGCCCCGTGCGCCGGCGCGCTCAGACCGTCGCGAGCGCGCGCACCGCCACGGTCACCGCGGCCAGATCACCCTGCATGGCCGCGTCCACCAGCACCGGACGCAGCGACTCGGCCAGGCCCTCCGCGCCGCCCGCCAGCCGCTGCGCGGCCAGCCGCGATTGCGTGGCCCGCAGATCCGCCAGCAGCGCGGCCCGCGCGCGGTCGCCATAGGCCCCGCTCGCCGGCATGCGCCGCGCCGCCTGGGCCAGGCCGTCCAGCAGATAGGCTCCGCCCACCTCGGCCCAGGCGCGCGCGGCCTCGGCCGGGGCGGCACCCGTCTCGGCCGCCAGGCGCACGATGGAAGGCGCCGCCGCGAGGCGCGGGGCGGCGGCGATGAAGCCAGCCAGGCCCAGGGTGCCGCCCGCCATCTCCGCCGCGGCCAGGTTGGCGATGCCGGCACCCAGATCGGCCAGCGCCGCGGCCAGGCCGGCGCGCGCCGGCAGCAGCAGTTCCACCGCCGCGGCTTCCAGCAATTCGCGCAGCACCATCTGGGCGGCGAGACGCGGTTCGGGCGGCAGGGCCTCGGCCTCCTCGAAGCGGGCTTCCAGGCCGAAGAGCTCGGCGGCGAGCCAGCAGGCCGCCACCACCTCGGCCGGGAGGGCACCGGCCACGAGGCGCGCGAGCCCCGCGCAGCCCAGCCGGTTCACCACCATGTTCGCGAGCGCGGTGGCGACGAGATCGCGCCGCAGCCGGTGCCGCGCGATGAAGGCCGCGAAGCCCTCGGCCCGCAGCGCCGTGGGGAAATAGGCGGTGAGCAGCGGGGCGAAGACCGGGTCATCCGGCAGGGCGCTGGCCGAGACCACCTCGCCCAGCCACAGCTTTGCGAAGGGCAGCAGCGCGACGATCTCGGGGCGGGTCAGCGCGTCGCCGGATTTGGCGCGGGCGGCCAGGGTGGCGGCATCCGGCAGCCCGGCCTGGGCACGGTCCAGCAGACCCTCGGCCTCCAGCCGCGCCATCAGCGCGGCCTGGGCGGGCAGGGCGGCCGCACCCGCGCGGCTCTCCAGCGTGGCGGCGACGGATTGCAGGTGGTTGTCCCGCAGCACCAGGGCCGCGACCTCATCCGTCATGCTGACCAGAAGCTCGTCGCGCTGGCGGCGGGTCATGACGCCGGAGGCCTCAGCATCGGCCAACAGGATCTTGATGTTCACCTCATGGTCGGAGGTGCTGACGCCGGCGGAATTGTCCAGCGCATCCGTGTTGATGCGGGCTCCAGCGCGCGAAATCTCGATGCGCCCGGCCTGGGTCACGCCGAGATTGGCGCCCTCGCCCACCACCTTGGCGCGAATGTCGCGGCCATCCACCCGGATCGCGTCATTGGCGCGGTCGCCCGCCTCGGCCTGGGTCTCGGTGCTGGCTTTCACATAGGTGCCGATGCCGCCGAAATAGAGCAGGTCGGTGTCGAGCTTCAGGATGGCCTGGAGGATGGCCGCCGGCTCCGCGCGTTCCGCGCTGATTCCGAGCAGGGCGCGGGCCTGCGCGCTGAGCGGGATGGTCTTGAGGTTGCGGGCGAAGACCCCGCCGCCCGGCGAAATCAGCGCCGCGTCGTAATCCGCCCAGGAGGAGCGCGGCAGGGCAAAGAGCCGCGCGCGTTCGGCATGGCTGCGCGCCGGGTCGGGATCGGGGTCGAGGAAGATGTGGCGGTGGTCGAAGGCGGCGACGAGCTTCGCCTGCTTCGAGATCAGCAGACCGTTGCCGAAGACGTCGCCCGACATGTCGCCCACGCCGGCCACGGTGAAGGGCGCGTCATGGATGGAGCGGCCCAGCGTCTCGACGAAATGCCGCTCGATCATCACCCAGGCGCCGCGCGCCGTGATGCCCATGATCTTGTGGTCATAGCCGGCCGAGCCGCCGGAGGCGAAGGCATCGCCCAGCCAGAAGCCGTATTCGGCCGAGAGCCCGTTGGCGATGTCGCTGAAGGTGGCGGTGCCCTTGTCGGCCGCGGCCACGATATAGGGGTCGTCGCCGTCGCGGCGGCGGATGCCGGGCGGGGTGATGATGGCGGTGCCGTGCAGATTGTCGGTCAAATCCAGCATGCCGCGCACCAGCGTGCGATAGGCCGCGATGCCGGTGGCCTGGAAGGCCTCCCGCTCGGTTGGCACATGCCCTTTCAGCACGAAGCCGCCCTTGGCGCCGGTCGGCACGATGACGACGTTCTTCAGGCGCTGCGCCTTCATCAGGCCCAGGATCTCGGTGCGGAAATCCTCGCGCCGGTCGGACCAGCGGATGCCACCGCGCGCGACGGGGCCGGCGCGGAGATGGCACCCCTCCATGCTGACGCTATGGACGAAGATCTCCCGCCAGGGGCGGGGGGCGGGCATCTCGCCCGCCAGCGCCGAATCCAGCTTGAAGGCCAGGTAGGGCTTGCCCTGGTAGAAATTGGTCCGGAGCATGCCATCCAGCAGGCGGCGCAGCCGTTGCAGGATGCGGTCCGCATCCGGGTCCGCCACCTCGTCCAGCAGCGCGGTCCAGGCGGCGTCCAGTGCCGCCTCATCCGCCACGCCATCCGGGCGGAAGCGGGCGTGGAAGAGGTCCATCAGCAGCTTGGCCGCCGCGGGTTGCGCGGCCAGCGCGGCTGAGACGCTCTCCTGCGCGAAGGGGAAGCCCACCTGCTTCAGCCAGCGATACATGGCCCGCAGCTGCCAGCATTCCCGCCAGTCCAGCCCTGCGCGCAGCACCAGGCGGTTGAAGCCATCCGCCTCCACCTCGCCCGCCAGCAGGGCTTCCAGCGCCTCCAGCAGCGCGGTGGCCCGCCGGGGCTCGAAGGGCGTGCCGGCGTCCAGCTTGAAGACATGCAAAGAGACGGCGCCCGTGCCTTGCGGCGCGAGGCGATGGGGCACCTCTTCGATGGCGCGCAGGTCCAGGCTTTCGAAAAGCGGCAGCGCATCGGCCAGGGCCAGGGCATGGCCGGGCACGGCCAGGCGCAGGATGATCCGATGCGGCGGGCAGCCGGGCGGTTGCTGCACCGCCGCCTCGATGCGTCCGCTGGCCAGCGCCTCCTCGGCCAGGGTGAGGTCCGCCACGGCCTGGCCGGGCGTTTCCGTCTCGCGGTAGCTGGGGGGAAAGGCGTCGCGCCAGAGGGTGAGGGCGGCACTCGCCGCGGCCTCGCCGCGCTCCTCCACCAGCACGTCGGCCAGGCGGTCCCCGAAGCTGCGCGCGGCCTGGGCCACGGCGGCTTCCAGCGCGGCGTGGTCGGGCGTCACCGCCCCGACGGGCTCGGTGCCGATGATGTAGTGCACGCGGGCCAGCGGCGCATCGCCGAGCGCGATATAGAAGGCGGAAAGCCGCCCGCCATGGGCGCGGGCCAGCATCTCGCCCACGCGGGAGCGCAGCCGCGTGTCGAAGCCCTCGCGCGGCAGCCAGGCGATGACGGAGACGAAGCGGCCGAAAGGGTCGGGCCGGAAGAACAGCGCCGGGCGCGGGCGGATCGAAAGGTCGAGCGCGATGCGCGCGCCGGCCAGAACCTCGGCCTCGCTCGCCTGGAAGAGTTCGTCGCGCGGCCAGGTGTCGAGGATGTTGCGCAGCGCGCGCCCATCATGGCTGAAGGGCGAGACACCGGCGGTGGCGAGGATGCGCTCCACCTTGCCGCGCAGCAGCGGGATGGAGCGCGGGTTGCGGTTATAGGCGGCGGCGGCGAAGAGGCCGAGGAAGAGCCGCATCCCCGTGACGCGGCCGCTGCCATCGAGGATGCGCGTCGCGATCACATCGGCATGCTGCGGGCGGTGCACCGTGCTGCGCATATTGGCCTTGGCGACGGTGACGGCGGGCGGCTCGGCAAAGGCGGCGCGGGCGCGTTCGCTGAGCCGGGGCAGCCCGGCCAGCGCGTCGAAGACCGGCAGGGAAGCATCCGCCAGCAGGCCGAGATTCTCGCCGGGCAGGGCCTCGGCGCCCTCCCCCCCCAGCACCAGGTGGCGGTGGCCCAGCAGGACGAAATTGTCCTCGCGCAGCCAGGCCAGGAACTCCGCCGCCTCGGCATCGCCGCCGATCTCGCCGGGGGCCTGCTCCAGCAGCGCCATCATCGCGGGGAAATCCCGCACGGCGACGCCCACATCATGCAGGGCGCGGCGCAGCGCCGCCTCCACCTCCGGCCAGCCGCCCGGCTGCATGCCGGGCAGCAGGTGGCCGGCGCTGGCGCCGATGGTGACGCGCATCAGGCTCTCGCGCCCCGTGCCCTCGCCCAGGGCCACCAGGGCGCCCGTGGCATCGCGCGTCACAGGCAGCACGGGGTGCAGGAATTCCCGCACCACCCGGCCCTGGCGCGTGAGTGCCGCCAGCACGGAATCCACCAGGAAGGGCATGTCATCGGCGATGATCTCGGCCACGCCATGCGCGCCCCGGCCGGAGGCGGGGGGTGTCAGGCGCAGCTTCACCTCGCCCGCCGCCCGCCGGGCGGCGAGGGCGGCCAGCGAGGCGGCGGCCTCGCGCAGGGCCTCAGGCGGGCGCGCGGCGAGCTCGGCCACGGGCAAGGCGGCTGTCAGCGCAGGGAGGAGCGTCGCGGCCGTGGCGTCCAGCCCCTCGGATGCGGCGCGCAGCACCTCCGCGCGGACAGGGTCGGCGGGCAGCGGGGCTTCGGGCATGGCGTCCTCCGTGTTTCAGGCAGTCTCCGGCTTATCGGAGCCTCACCGCAAGCGTGGCGTGCGAGGCGGGTCTGGGCTAGGTTCGGCACCATGACAATGACGCTCGCCCAGCTGCTCGCGCCCATGCCGGTCGAGCAGTTTTTCGCCGAATATCATGACAAGTTACCCCTGCACCTGAAGGGCGACCCAGCGAAATTCGCTGCCGTCCTCTCCTGGCGGCAGATCAACCGGCTGCTCGACATGACGCATGCCTGGTCCAGCCAATCGCTCCAGCTCGTGCTGGACGGCAAGCCCATTCCGGCCGAGCAATATTGTGCCTCCGCCGTGGGCCGCGATGCCAATGCCCAGCTGATGCAGCCGGTGACCGAGCGGGTGCGCGAATGGGTGCAGAAGGGCGCCAGCATCGTGATGAATGATGTGGACAGCCTGACGCCCGGCCTCGCCTCCGTCTCCCACGCCATCGAGAGCGCGGGCCTTGGGAAGGCGCAGGCCAACGTCTACATCTCCTGGCAGAGCCACAAGGCCTTCCCGGCCCATTACGACACGCATGACGTCTGGGCCGTGCAGGTCGAGGGCGAGAAATACTGGAACATCTGGGAAGGCCGGGCGGAATGGCCGATCAGCCACCCGCTCTGGCGCAGCCAGGACCAGGCGCATCACGAACAGCACAAGGGCAAGCTGCGCGCCAAGATTCTGATGAAGCCGGGTGACCTGCTCTACCTGCCGCGCGGCTGGTATCACGATGCGCTGGCGGAAGCGCCGGCCAGCGTGCATGTCGCCTATGGCGCGCATGCGCCCAATGGGATGGATGTGATGAACATCCTGCTGGAGCGCGTGCTCTATGAAACCAGCTTCCGCCAGCCCCTGCCGCGGCAGGATGGCAGCGCCGCGGCGAAATTCGCGCTCACCCAGCGCGCCGGGCAATTGGGCGCGCGCATCGCGGAACTCGCCAAGGACCCCAAGGTGATGGCGGTGCTGGAGAAATACGTGGCCGACTACCGCTTCCAGCGCGGCGGCAATGACCTGCTGGCCTGGCGCGGCATGGCCGCCCCCGCCGCCGCCGAGGAAGGGGGCGAGAGCGCGGCCTTTCGTGTGGTGGCGGGCGGCGCCAAGCCGGTGCGGCGCGGCAGCGAATGGGTGCTGAAGGCCGCGAGCGGCACGCTGCCGCTCTCGCCCGCTGAGGCCGAGGCGGCGCAATGGCTTCTCGCCCGCCCGGACATCACCGAGGCGGAGCTGAAGCGCGCCCATCCGGCCGCCGATGCGCCCGCCCTGCTGGCCAAGCTGCGCGATGCCGCGCTGCTGGTCGCCACGTGATCCGCGCCCTGGCCATCCTGCTCCTGCTGGCCAGCCCGGCCGCCGCGCAGCTGCGCGACTTCTCCTGCGTCGGTACCGAGCGGCTGGAGCAGGGGGCGGTCTCGGTGGAATTTCCCCGGGGCGGTGACCGGCTGACGCCCGAGGCCATCGCCCGTGTCACGCCCTTGGCCGAGGAGGCGAAGCTGATGCTGGACCGCAACATCTGCGTCCTGGGCTTCGCCGCCTCGCCGGAGGGGGGCGCCCAGACCGCCAGCCGCCTGGCCGCCCGTCGGGCGCGCGCGGTGGCGCAGCAGCTCTCGCAGCTCGGCATCGAGCGCGACCGCATCCGGGCCGAGGCGCGCACCCGCGGCTTCACGACCGAGCGCGAGCGCCAGGGCGTGGATCGCCGCGCCGGCGCCCGCATCATCCTGCTGCCGCCCGCATGAGGGCCGCCGCCCACCCGCCGAGGTTCCGCATGCGCCGCACGCTTCTCCTCCTGCTCCTGATGGCCGGGCCCGCCTGGTCCCAGCCCGCCAAGCCGCCCACGACCGCCCCCACGCCGGGCGTCGGCTCCGAGCGCAACCTGATCCTGCGCAACAACTCGCAAAGCGTCCTGCGCGAGCTCTATCTCTGGAGCCCCCCGGCGCGCGAACAGGGGGCAGACCGGCTGGGCGCCGATGTGGTGCGCCCCGGTGGCGCCTTTCCGCTGCGCCTGGGGCCCGGCCCCTGCCAGATGGAAATGCGCGCCGTCTTCGAGGATGGCAGCGTCGAAACCCGCCCCATCGCCGATGCCTGCACCGCGCGCGAGCTGGTGCTGGACGACCGCAACACCCGCAGCGTCGAGGTGGTGAACAACACCGATGCCGAGCTGATGCAGCTCTTCCTCGCCCGGCCCGGCGTGGTGGGGCCGGATCGGCTGGGGGCGGCGACCATTCCCGGGAGCGACAGCTTCACACTGCGGCTGCGCGGAGAGGCGCAATGCGAGTTCGAGGTCCGCGCCGTGTTCCGCGGTGCCGCGGCCGAGCAGCGGCAGAATGTGAATCTCTGCACCACGCCGCGCATCAGCTTCGGCGATGCCAGCGTGCCACTGCGCGAGGTGACCGTCGCCAATCGCGGCCGCCGCGTCCTGCGTGAGCTTTATGCCGTGGCCGGCCCGGGCGGTTGGGGGGCGGACCGGCTGGGGGCCACGGTGCTCAATCCCGGCCAGAGCTTCCTGCTGCGCCTCCGCAACGCCGAGTGCCGCTTCCGCATGCGCGCCGTCTTCGCCGACAACCGCGCCGAGGAGCGCGCCGATGTGGATGTCTGCGGCGGGCAGGAGATCGTCTTCGCCGCGGCACGGCAAGTGACGCTGGTGCATGCGCATGGCCGCGCCGTGCGCGAGGTCTACCTCTCCTCCGTGCAGGAGAGCGACTGGGGCGACAACCTCCTGGGCGCCCAACCGCTCACCGCCGGACAGCGCCGGGATCTCGGCACCGACAGCGGCTGCGAGGCCGATCTGCGCGTGGTCTTCGACAATGGCAATGCGGAGGAGGCGCGGAACATCAACATCTGCGAGCGCCGCGAGATCACGCTGCGGCCGGGCTGGGTGCTGGAATAGAACATGATGCGTTGAGGCGGAATCGCCGAGACGCTGAATCATCTTCTCAGCAAAGGCTGGAGCGTGCGGCGTGAACGCATGTGAACGCAGCGCGCTCCAGCGGCGGCGCCCCTCAGAGCCAGAGCCGCGCCCGCACCGCCCGCACCGCATCGCCCAGCGCCCAGAGCAGCCAGGTGGTGCGGCCCACGGTGATGCGCGCCTGCCCCTCCATGCCGGGGCGCAGGCCCGCCAGCGCCTCGGGGCTCTCGGCCTCGGCCACGGCGCGGAAGACGTTGCGGCCCTGCACCATCTCGGCCATGGGGATCACCCGCGTCACCGTCACCGGCAGGCGGCGCTCCGGCTCGGCGGCGGGGGCGAGCAGGGCGGGCTGCCCCACGGCCACGCGGGCCACGCGCTCATCCGGCACCAGGATTTCCGCCCGCAGCGCCTCGGGCCGGGCGATCTCGAAGAGCATCTGCCCGCGCGTCACCGCCTGGCCCAGGCTGCGCCGCAGATCACCCGAGACCACCACGCCATCGGCCGGGGCGCGGATTTCGGCGAGGCTCAGCCGATGCTCCAGCAGCGCGATCTGCGCCCGGCTGCGCTCGGCCGCCAGCAGCGCCAATTGCTCCTGCGCGGGTAGGCCGCGGGCGCGGGCGATATCCGCCTCGCGCCGCTCGGTCTCGGCCTTGGCGGTGGCGGCGGCCAGCTCCAGCTCGGTCTCGCGCGTGGTCAGCCGGGCCAGGACGGTGCGGCCGCGCTCCACGCGATCGCCCGGCTGGACCACGCTTTCCGCCAGCGTGCCGTCCAGCGGCGCCGTCACCGCATGGCGCATCGCGGGCTCCAGCACGAAGCCCGCCTCCACCACCGCATCCCGTGGCAGCAGCGCGGCCAGGGCCACCCCCGCCGCGAGCCCCAGCAGGACGATCCGCAGCGAGGGCGCGAGGCGGGCGCGGGCCGGCCGCGCCAGGGCCAGCGGCGCCAGCAGCCGGGCCAGCGTCTCGGCCACCTCCGGCCGGGCGCTGCTGCCCTCCAGCAGCAGGGCCACCTGGCCGGCCGCGCCGAAGACGCTGGGCGGGGCGCCGGGCCGGCTGGTCCAGGCGGCGATGGCGGCGCGCGGCGCGCCCTCCATCGGGCCGTCCAGCGCCTCTTCCAGCGCGGCGCTCGCCATGCGCGCGAGGGCCGAGCCGCGCGCCAGCACGGCCTGGTCGGAAAAGCCGATCCGCCGGATGCGGCCGTTGCGGGCCAGGCCGATCACGACGCGGGCCTCGCTCATCGCCTGGGCCAGGGCGGCGGCGGCGGCGTGCAGCCCGGCCTCCGCCCCGGGCTTGGCCAGGCCCGCGCCGAGCGCCGCCGCCGCCAGGGCAGCGAGGCCATGGCGGCCGCCTTCCTCCAGCGCCTCGGCCAGGGCCATGAGCATCTGCAGGCGCTCACGCGTCACCGCCGCATGCAGCGGATTGCCGATCGCAACCCGCAGCGCGATGGCGCCGAAGGGCGCCTTGGCGCCGAACAGGCTGTGCGGCCCCGTGCCCTGCACCCGCACCGTGCCATCATGCATGGCCTGTGCGGCCACGGCCCGTAGCGCCTCGCCCATGCCGGCCGCGGGCTGCGCCGCGAGGAGGCTGCCCTCGGGATCAAAGCCTGCCCCGGCCTCGGCGTTGCACAGATCCATGGCGAGGCGCAGCACCGCCTCCGGCCAGCCCGGCTGCAGGCGCGCGGACCGCAGCGCGCCCAGCGCCGCGACCAGCTGATCGGGGGGCGGCTGGTCCATCCCGCTCACCCGGGGCCCGGCAGGGCGGCCAGGGTCACCTCCACCTCGGCGCCGGCCGGCAGCGCGCCATCGGCATTGTCCAGCGTGAAGACGCAGCGGAAGCGGCCCGAGGCGCTGTCCATCAGCATGTCCACATGGCGCAGCCGCGCGCGGCGGGGCGCCTCGCCCGGCAGCAGCACGCGCAGCGGGTAATCCGCGCCGACGCGCAGCGCGGCGAAGGCGCTCGCCGGCACGAAGAGCGCCGCCTCCAGCACCGCCAGATCGGCGATGGTGATGGGCCTCTCGCCGCGCGCCAGCAGCGCGCCGCGCACCGTCTCCAGCTTCCAGACCACGCCATCGAAGGGCGCGCGCACCAGGAAGGTCTCGGCCTGGGCGAGTTCCAGCTCCAGCCGCCGCTGCTCCAGCCGGCGGCGATCCTCGGCCGTCTCCACCGCCGCGCGGGTCATGGCGACGCGCGCATTGGCCTGGCGCTGCTCCCATTCCATCGCCCCGCCGGTGCGGGCGGCCTGGGCGGTGCGGGCCGCCTGGGCCGCGGCCTCGGCGGCCTGGGCCTGGGCCTGGCGCAGCTCGCCCTCGGCGCTGGCGGCAGCGCGGGCGAGGGCGATGCGCGCGGCCTGCACCTGGTCATCCAGCCGCAGCAGCACCTGGCCGCGCTGCACGCGCTCGCCCTCCGCCACCAGCACCTCCAGCACCTGGCCCTCGGCGATGGGGCCGATCTGCGCGAGATCGCGCGGGCGGGTGACACCGCGCGCCGTCTCGACGCGCTGCGCCGCCGCCGCGCCGCCGAGCAGCGGCAGCAGCGCCAGGGCCCGCCGGGGCAGCCGCGCCCTCATGCCGCGAGCCTCGGTTCCAGCGCCTGGCGGGCGCGGCGCCAGGCCTGCGCGGCGAGAGGCGCGGGCGGCAGCGGCAGCCGGGCCTCGACGCGCTGGCCATGCCGCCAGGGGATGAGCAGCCCTTCGGGCGGCACCAGATTCACCTCGAAGATGCGCTCCGCCGTCTCGCCCGCGGCGCGCGCGGCGGCCTGGGCCAGCGCCTCGGAGGGGAGTTCGGCCCGCGCCTGCGGCCGGATCTGCGCGAGGCGGGCCTGGAAGGCGGCCGGGCCTTCGCCGCGGGCGCGGACCGGCACCTCTGCCCCTGGTTGCAGCACGCCCAGCACCAGCGGCCCCGCGCGCTGGCCGAGCACGAGGCGGAGCACCACATCCCCCTCGGTCGCGATGGCATGGCCAAGCGGGCGCGGATCATCGCGCCGCACCCAGGCGCCGGGGAGGCTGGCGGCGCGGCCGGCGGCCCAGACCAGGCCTGGCGTTTCCGGCGCGCGGATGGTCCAGGCGGCGATCTCGGCCCGCAGCGTGGCCAGTTGCGCCTCCAGCGCGGCCTGGCGCGCGGCGATGCCGGCGATGCGCGCGGGCTCCGCCGCGCTGGCCTGCCGCGCCTCGATGGCCATGGCGGCGGCCTCATGCTCCAGCTGGGCGATGGCGCGCAGCGTCTCCGGGCTGTGCAGCCGCAGCAGCAGCGCGCCGGCAGCGGGGCCGGAGGCGGCGACCTCCATCACCTGGCCATCGGCTGGGACATGGATGCCGGTGGTACCCTGCCGCTCCACCACGCCCTCCGCCGTCACGCTATCGGGCAGCGGAACGAGCAGGGCGCCAAGCCCCAGCGCGCCCAGCGCCAGCCCGAGCGGGGCGGCGCGCGGCCCGGCCCGCACCGCCGCGCGCCACAGGCCGAGCGCCGGCAGCACCAGGTAGAGCGTGATCACCAGCGATGCGACGGCCAGGCCCAGCAGCCAATGCCAGGAGAGCGCCAGCCAGAAGACGCCGAGAAACACCAGCATGCGATAGGCGAAGGAGGCGAGGCCCCAGAGCGCCGCCGCCGCATCGCCGCCGCGCCAGGCGGGCCAACCCTGGCCGACCAGCGCGCCGCCCAGGCCCCGCAGCGCCGCCATGGCGCGGGCCTGCACCGAACTGACCTCCAGCAGGTCGCACATCACGTAATAGCCATCGAGCCGCACCAGCGGGTTGGCGTTGAACAGCAGCGAGGAGACGCCGCAGACCAGGGCGGCCTGGAACAGCAATTCCCGCATCGGCCCGGGCTCGGCAAAGGCCCAGAGGATGGTGGCGAGGCCGGCCAGGAAGAGATCCACCCAGATGCCGGCCAGCCCCACCGCTGCGCGCCGCCAGCGGCTGGCGATGAACCAGGTGCCGGTCACATCCACCCAAGGGGCGGGCAGCAGGAACATGAAGCCGAGCCCCCAGCGGAAGACGCCGATCTGGTGGCCCTCGGCCGCCGCCATCCGCTGGGCGCAGACCGCATGGCCGAGCTCATGCACCAGCTTCAGCAGGCCGAAGAGCAGGAAGAGCGAGAGCGCATCCAGCGGCACGAATTGCGCCAGCGCCGCGAAGCTGGCCTCGGCCTCCGCCCGGCGCGGCAGCCAGAGCGCGACGGCGAGGCTGAGGCAGCCCAGCCAGAGCAGCACGCCGAACGGGGTGAAGAGCGGGCCCAGGATGCGCCGCGCGATGGGCAGCGCGGGGGCGAGATCCCCCAGATCCACCGGCCAATAGACCATGCGGCGCAGGGGCGAGGGCCGGGGCGGCGGCGGCAGGACGCCGCCCGCCTGGCGCAGCAGCCCAAGCCGCAGCAGCCCGGCGACCCCGCTTGTGAGCTCCGCCGCATCGGGCTCCCCGGGGGCTTCGGGCGGCAGGAGGGCCAGCGCCTCGGCCAGGCTGCGGCTTCCGTCGAGCCGGCCCAGCAGGGCATGCAGCCGCGGATGCACCCGCGCATAGCGGCCGGAGAGGGGGTTGTGCAGCACCCAGGCGGCGGCGCCGCGCCAGGCCACGCGCCGGGCGATGAGGTCCCGCACCGGGAAGGGGCGCAGCGCCGCGAGGGGATGCGCCGCGTCCATCAATAGATGAAGTCGATCCGCGTCCCGTCGGCCGTGACGCAGCCGCCGGCGCCGCCCCCGCCCATGCCGCGCGCCGGGTTCAGCACGCGGAAGCGGCACTCATAGGGCGCGCTGCCCGGCGCCTCGACGCGCCCGGCCAGGATGCGCGTGCCATCGCGCAGCGCGAGCGGAATTCCCCCGCCGGGCGAGGGAGGCGCTTCCTCCGGCGGCAGCAGGCCGAGCTGCCCCACGCGCACCGCGCCATCGGCGGTGCGCAGTTCGAGCTGCGGCGCGGTGGTCTCGGGCTGGGTCACACGCGCCAAAGCGAGGCGCGGGGTGGCGCCGGCGGCGGCGCTTTCCGTGCCGTCCAGGGTGAGCACGCGCGGGCCGCAGGCGGCGAGCGGCAGCAGCGCGAGGAGAAGGAGCGGGCGGATCATGCGGGCCTCGGCATCAGCGGTTGGGTGCGGCGGGCGGCGGGGGCCGCCGCGCATTGTAGGTGGGGCCGCGCGGCGTGTCCTCGGCCCGGGCGTAGTCGATGCGCTCCAGCGCCGTGAAGGTGCCGCGCACGCGCTCCAGCTGGATCGCCGCCACGGTGAAGATGGATTGCGCATTGGCCAGCGCATCCTCGGCCGCGGCCAGCCGCTCCTGCGCGTCCAGCAGCCGGTCCAGCGCATAGGCGCCGGCGGCGCCCACGATGCCCGGCCGCTCCGGCTGACCGGCCGAGGCGCCCAGGCCCTGGCGCCAGCGCTCCGTCTGCACGCGCAGATCGGTCTGCGCCGCCTGCATGGCGAGGTTGCGGGCGGAGAGCTCGCGGAAGGCCACGCGGTATTCGTTCAGCGTGACCTCGGCTTCGGCGACGATGCTGGCCATGGTGGCGCGGCTCTGGTTCTCCACCTGCCGCGTCTCCAGCCGCCGGCGGGCGAGGCGCGCCTGCGCGTCATCCGTGCCGATCGGCACTTCCAGGCGGAAGCCCAGCACGCCGCCCGGCCGGTCGCTGCCGCGTCGGCCGTCATTCCAGGCGCCGCTGAGATCGCCATAGCCGGCGCGGCCGCCGGTGTTGATCTCGCCGATCACGTCGAAGCGCGGCAGCGCATCCACCTGCGCCATGCCCTCCCGCAGCACCGAGGCGCGGTGCTGCGCGAAAAGCTGCTGCACCTCGGGCCGGAAGCTGATCGCATGGACCAGCGTGTCCTCCAGCGAGACGCTGCGATAGGTGGCGAGCGGCGCATCGGCCGGGATCAGCTCGCCGATGCGCATCTCCTCGAAGCGCGGATCATTGGTCAGCGCCCGCAGCCGCGCCTCGCCATTGCGGATGGCGGCGCGGGCGCGCAGCAGCTCCGCCTCGCGCCGGGCCTGGGCGGCGCGCACGCGGGCCAGCATCGCGTCATCCGTGTCGATCTCGCGCCGCTGGCCGAGCATGGCGACCAGCGGCTGCGTCGCGTCGAAGAGGCGCTTCTTCTGCAGGAAGCTGGAGCGCAGCAGGTGCAGCGCCCAATAGGCGCGGGCCACCTCCGCCAGGTGGCTTTCGGTCTGCCGGCGGAATTCCGAAAGCCCGGTGCTGGCGTCCAGCCGCGCGATCTCGTGCAGGCTGCGCGCATAGACGACGCCCGAATCCCGCAGCAGCGGCTGCACGATGGTGAGGAAGGTGCGCGAGGTGGATTGCTGGCGGGGCAGGTAGTCGCTGGAATTGGTGCGCACGCTCCAGAAGCGCTGCCCGACCGTGACCTCGGCGCCGGTCTGCAGGCGCTGGCGCAGGCCGAACTCGATGCCGCGCTCGCGCTGCACGAGGCGAGGGTCACCGAAGGTGACGGCGGTGCTGCGCGTCGGGCTGTTGATGCTGTCGGCGCGGCCCTCGCCATAGGCGCGCGGGGTGTAGCGGCCGGCCACCTCCGCGATGCCGGTCTCGCGGATGGCGGGCAGGTCGGCGAAGACGCGCACCTGGGCCGAATTCACCAGCGCGCTGTCATAGAGGAAGGCCAGGCTGACGCGCAGCGGGTTCTGCCCGGGCTCGATCGGCTGCGCCGCGGGCTGGTTCCACCAGGGCTGAAGGCGGCGGGCGGCCTCGCGCTCGGCCGCCGAGGGCTCGGCCACGCCGGGCGGGCGGCGGTAGAGGCGGCCCATTTCCTCGCGCAGCTCGGCGCGGAAGCGGGCGGTGATGGTGTCGGCATTCACCGCCGCATTGTCGAAGCGGTCGTTGAACCAGCCCTGCGCCGCGGCCGGCGGGGCAGGGGCGGCCAGGACGGCAATGAGGCACAGGCCCGGCCTGGTGGCGGGTTTCATCGATTGGCGACTCCCGGAATGGCGCCGGCGGAGAGGAATTCGGCCGCAAACTTGTTGATGGAGAAGGAGTAGGGCTCGATCATGCTTGCCGCCGCATTGCGGATGGACTGGCTCGGCGTATTGGCGAAGATGTCGCGGATGGTAAGGCCGCCATCGCTGACGAAGGCGCCGCCGGTGGTGAGGTCCTGGAAGTAGATGCGGCTGTTCATCGCCGTCTCGCCGAAATTCTCGCCCAGGCCGCGGCGGATCGTCACCTCGACCGTATAGGGCGAGGTGCTGAGATCGCCGAAGGGCGTCACCGGATTGAGCGGGGCTGTGCCGCCGCCGAAGCCGCCCACCAGATTGGTGAAGAGCCGCGTGGCGCCCAGATAGTCGCCGGTGTTGGGCAGCTGACTGCCGGGCGCGGTGAGGCTCGGGATGCTGGCCAGCCAATTGCCGCCGAGATCCGCCAGCGCATCCACGCTGGTGACGATGCGCCCGAGCGAATCCCGCAGGCTGATCACCAGCAGCGTCCCCGGCGCGGCCGCGCCGGCAAAGCCGATATCGGGGCGGATGAAGGTGGTGAGGTTGGGGCTGATCCCGCGGTAGCTGCTCAGCAGCGCGCCTTCGGGCACGGCCTCCGGCGGCAGGCCGCTGGCCACCAGCACCCGCGCCTGGTCGCTCGCCCCGGTGAGGAATTGCGGGATGCCGGCGCCCTCCGGCAGGCTGTCGCCCTGCACCAGCGCGGTGTTCACCACCTCGCCCGTGATCGGCGGCACCAGGTCGAGGATGGCGCGGTAGGTGATGCCCAGCGTCTCGCCCAGCGCCAGCCGCGCGAGGCTGACCGTGAAGCCGGTGCCGACATAGGCGACCGTCGCGGGTTGGGCCGCGCCGGTGACCACCACGCTGCCGCGCTCGACGCTGCTGCCCAGCGCTGCGTCGCTGATGGTGACGTCGAAGGCGTCCTGCGTGCTGGCCGCGAGGTGGTTGATGGTGAGCCCATGCGTCACCGGTTGCCCTGGCGACTGGAAATCCGGCGTCACCGTCTTGGCGATGGTGAGCAGCGGCGTGACGATCTCGGCGCTCGCGCTGGCGCGCTCGGTGCCTGCCTCGCCGCGCAGGGTGAAGTCGAGCTGCGCGGTGTTGGTCAGGATGCGGCCGGCGGCATTGGCTTCGGTGGCGCGGGCGGTGACCAGCAGCGTCACGCGGTCCTCGGCGCCGATCGCGGCACTGCCCGCATTCACCACCGTGCCGAAGCCGAAGGTGACGGCCTGCCCGGCGATGGCGCCCGCGCTGCCGGCCGTGATGCCGGAGATGGCCGTGCCCACGCCTTCCACCTGCGCCGAGAGCGGGATCAGCCCCTCGGGCAGGATATCCGTCAGGGTGACGTTGCCCAGCACGGCCTGGGGCAGCAGCAGGCTGATCCGGAAGGTCACGGTCTCGCCGATGGCGAGGTCCGGCAGGCTCGGGTTGAACTGCGCCGCGCCGGTCTCGGCGAGGGAGGTCGCGATGATCGCCTTGGTCAGCACCGGGGCCAGGGGGAGCAGGGCGCTGGCCTCGCCGGCATAGGGCCGCTCGCCCGGCGTTGCGCCGGGGGAGGAGGTCCATTGCACATTCGCCGTATTGGGCAGGGAGGAGGTGGGCGCCACGCTGGCGGCGATGGCGGCGTCAAAGCGGATGGTCACCACCTCGCCCAGGGCGAGGCGCGGCACGAAGATGCCGAGTGTGCCCGCGTTGGACGTCACGCTGGCGCCGGTGGCGCCGCCGGCATTGTCGGTCACGCTGGCGCTGCCGGGCACCAGCGAAAGCCCGGCGGTGGCCAGCAGATCGGCCAGGGTCACGTCATAGGCGGCGGCGGTGGAGGTGCCGGCATGGCCGAGCACCAGCGTATAGGGCGCCGTCTCGCCCGGCCGGGCGAAGCCCTCGACGGATTTGGTCAGCACCAGCACCGGCTCCACCACCTGGACCGGCGTGGCGCCGGGGATGGGGGCGCCGATGGGCAGGCTGGCCGTGGTGCTGGGCGTCAGGACCGCATTGTTCAGCAGCGTCCGGCCGGCATCCACGCCGGGCGTATCCACCACCCGCGCCCGCACGAAGACATCCAGCATGTCATTGCCGGCGAGGTTGTCCCCGCGATTCACGACGGTCCCGAAATCGAGCGAGAGGCTGGTGCCGGTGAGCGCGACAACGGCGCCATCGGCAAAGGCGGGCGCGGAGATGGCCGCGCTGTCATAGCGGATGGTGGCGTCCAGCAGGCGCATCCCCGCCGGCAGCGCATCGGTCAGCAGAAGGCGTTGCGTGCCCTCGGCCAGCAGGGCGCGCAGGCGGTAGGTGACCACCTCGCCGATCGCCACGGCGCTGCCCGCCGTATCGGGATTGTCGGTGGCGGTGAGCGTCTTGGTGAAGCCCGGTGTGAAAAGGGGCAGGAGGGAAGCGTCATCGGTGAGCGTGACGGGAATGCCGCCGCCGGGTGAGGGGCGGTAGGTGGCGCTCGCTTCGTTCGTGACCGTCACCTGGTGTTCCACGTTGTCGGCCAGGCGGGCCGCGAAGCGGATGATGATGTTGGGATCGCTGGGCAGGAAGCCCGCGGCCGCGATGGGGATGGTGATGCTGCCCCCCACCACGCTGGCCGGCCCGGCGGGGCCGGTCACCGAGAGGATCACCGCATCGCGCAGGCCAGATGGCAGGATGTCCGTGATGCTGCCAAAGGCCGGCCCGGTGGAGCCCGCGGCATGGGAGAGGGTGAGCACGAAGACCGCCTCGGTCCCGGCATCGCCCGGGATGTAGCTCTCCAGCGTCTTGTCGAAGGCGAGGATGGGCGTGACCACCGTCACGCTGACATTGTCCGCGAGGTTCTGCGCATTGCCGCCGGTGGTGTCGGTGACGAGGGCGGTGGCCGCGTTGGTGAGTACGGCGCCGCCCGCCGTGGCGTCCCGCACCCGTGCCAGGATCTGCACGGTGACGCTGTTGTTGGCCGCGTTGTTGTCGCCCGGGTTCACCACCGTGCCGAAATCGAAGGTCACGCCCTGGCCGGCGATGGCGCCCGCGCTGCCGGCCACCAGCCCCGCGCTGTTGGTGATGCCGGCATGGCCGAAGCCCACCACGCTGGCCGAGAGCACCTCCAGCCCGCCCGGCAGAAGATCCGCCACCACCAGCTTCTGCGTGCCTTCGGAGAGGGTGGTGACCAGCGTGTAGGTGATGGTCTCGCCGGGTGCGACCTCGCCATCCGGAGTGGCGGTGAGGCTGGTTGCGGTGATGGATTTGTCGAGCGTGGCCGGCATGACCACGGTCACCGTTGCCGTGGCGGGGGGCGGGGTGAAGACGCGCTCGCCGGTCACGACGCCGGGCGCCGTGTCATAGGCCAGCGCCACGCTGTTCACGACGAGGCCGCCATCCTCCACCGTATCGGCGAGGCGCGCCTGGTAGGTCAGCGTGAGCGTGCCGGCGGTGAGGCCGAGGGCGCCCAGGCTGAAGCGCAGATCGCCGCCCGTGGTGTCGAAACTGCCGACCGCGGCGCCGCCCAGCATGGCCGTGGCGCTGCCCGCGACGTAAAGCAGCTTCTCGCTCGCCAGCAGATCGGTCAGCGTCAGGTCGAAGGCGGGGCCGGTGCTGGTGCCGGAATGCGCCACCGTGACCGTATAGGTCATCAGGTCGCCCGCATCGCCGCTCGCCGGCGCGGCGACGCTCTTGGTCAGCAGCAGATCCGGCAGCACGACTTCAACGGGCGCGGTGACCGGTGCGCCGAAGCCCGCGCCGTAATCCAGCCGCGCCGCATTGGTCAGCGTGGTGCCCGCCGTCAGCCCCCCGAAATCCACCGCGCGCGCCACCACCTCGACGATCACGCTGTTGTTGGTGGCGATATTGTCGCCCGGAGCCACCACCGTGCCGAAGTCAAAGCTGACGCCCTGCCCCGCGATCACACCCGCGCTGCCGGCCACGAGGCCCGTCGTGCTGGTCATGCCCGCGCCCAGCGACACCACGGTGGCCGTAAGCGGCGTCAGGCCGACCGGCAGCGTATCGGCGATGACGAGATTCTGCGTGCCCTCCACCAAGGTCGCGGTCAGGCGATAGGTGACGGTTTCGCCCAGGGCGAGGTCGGGCACGGCCGGATCGAACTGGCTCGTTCCCGTCTGGGTCAATCCGGTCGAGGCGACAGCCTTGGCGAGGCTCGGCACCGGCAGGGTGAAGCTCGCCGTCGCCGTCAGGGTGGGCGCGGGACGGCCATCCGCGGTGATCCAGCTCGAATAGTCGAGGTTCGCCGTATTGGTGATGGTCGTGCCCACCACGGCGGCATCGGTGACGCGCGCCTGGTAGGTGATGGTGGGCAGGGGGTCGCCGAAGCGGCGGCTGACATAGAGCGTCTGCACATAGGTGTCGTTCGAGCCATTGCCGACCAGGACCAAGCCATCGGCCAGCGGCGTCCGCGGCAGCGGGGTGATGGTGACGCTGCCCGGGATCAGCTCCAGCCCCGGGGCCAGGGTGTCGGTCACATAGACCAGCACCGCCTCGGAGGTGGCGCCCGGGTCCTGCGGGATGGTCACGGTGAAGGTGATGATGTCGCCCGCATCGGCCGTGGCCCGATCGGCGGCCTTGGTCACCTGCAGCAGCGGCCCGACGATCTCGACCCTGGCGGTGTCGCTCGCGCTGCCGCCCGTGTAGGTGACAGTGGCCACATTGGTGAGGGTGTCGCCCACCTGATTTTCCGGCAGGTTCCCGAGTGTTGCGATCACCGTCACGGTGATGCGGTCGCGGCCGTCGCCGACATTGTCGGCCTGATTCACCACCGTGCCGAAATTGAAAGTGACGCTGTTCGTCGCGGCGTCATAGACGCCCGCCGCGCCCACCGCGAGCAGCGAGCCGGAGATGTTGCTGCCGATCTCCGCCACCTGCGAGGCGCTGTAGACCAGCCGGCCCGAGAGGGTCGCGCTGCCGCTCGCGACCGGCAGGAAATCGGTCAGGCTGAGGGTCGTCGTGCCCTCGGGCACATCGAGCGTGATGGTGAAGAAGACCTGCTCGCCGATCACGAGATCGGTGATGAGCGGGTCGAACTGGTCGGCATTGGTCAGGCGGTTGGAGGTGCCGCCGACCTCCTTGCTGATCACCACCGCGGGAACGGTCAGCGAATAGCTGTCCGTCGCGGGCCCGTAGCTGCGCTGGACCTCAGGCGCCACGGGCGTTCCAGGCTGGGAATCCCAGGTGATGGAGGCGGTGTTGGTGATGACCTCGGCGGGGAAGGCGGAGGGCCGGATGCGGGCCTGGTAGGTGAAGGTGAGGATATCGTCGCTGGGCAGGTAGGAGGCGGCGGTGACGGTGAAGCTGTTGGTCAGCGCGCTGAAGTTGATCGCTGCCCCCACAGGGCCGCTCACGATGACGCCGGTGCCTGCCAACCCCTGCAGGTCGGCGGCCAGGGGGTCGCTGATGACGAGGTCATAGGCCGGGACCAGCGTGTTGCCGCGCGGGACGCTGACCGTATAGGTCACGACATCGCCCGCATCGCCGCTGGTGAGGTTGCCGCTCTTGTCCAGGGTCAGACTGGGCTCGACCACCTCGACGCGGGCCGTCGCGGTGCGGGTGAAGACGCCTCCCGCCCCGGTGTCCGAGGTGACGGTGGCCGTGTTCGTCAGGATGTCGGCCGCCACATTGCCCGGGCTGTCCACCAGCCGGGCGCGCACCAGCAGGGTGATCGTCTCATCGGCCGTCAACGCGCCCGCGGCGGAATTCTGCACGTCGCCGAAGCTGAAGGTGACGCGGTTCGCGCCGGCGTCGAAGACGCCCGCTGCGCCCACGGCCAGCAACGAGCCGGTGAGGCTTGAGCCGATGCTCAACACCTCGGAGGTCACGTATTGCAGCACGCCCGATGTGGCCGAGACGCCGGCATTGTTGGGCAGCAGGTCGGTCAGCGTCAGGCTCTGGTTCAAGGCGCGCGGCAGGGTCAGCGTGATGGTGAAATCCACCTGCTCCCCGATCAGCAGGTCGGGGATGCCGCTGTTGTAGATGCTGGACCCGGTGTCGGGGTTCGAGGTGGCGGTGACCACCTTCGCGATGCCCGCGCCGGGCACCTGCACGGTTGCCGTGTCGAAGGCCAGATAGCTGCGCTGGTCGGTGCCCAGGGCCGCCGGGTTGGGTGCGCTGAGCGCCGTGCCGGTGACGGTGTTCACCAGTTGCTCACCCGCGATCACGGCCGGGTCGAGCAGCCCGTCGAAGGTGATGGTGATGCGGTCCGTCGGCAGCAGGACCGGAATGGTGACGCTGACGCCGCTGCCCAGAACCGGCTGGGCCACGCCATTCACCACGACCGTCACCGGTCCCGCGAGGGTGACCTTGCCCGGGATCAGCGTGTCATCCAGCGTGACGTTGTAGGCGGGGCCCGCGAAGCTCGGATTGGGGGCGGCCTCCAGCGTGATCGTATACTGCACCGTGCTGCCGCCCACTGCCGTCGTCGGCGTCACGGTCTTGGTGAGGGCGAAGCTTGGCTCGACGATCTCCACCGCCGCCGTCGCCTGCTCGGTCGCCGTGCCGTTGCTGCCCAGCGCATAGGTCACCTGGCCGGTGTTGATCAGCCGGTCGCCCGCCGTGTTGTCCGGCACGTCGGGCACGGTGGCCTTCACGCGCAGGACGATCCGGTCCCTCGCGTCATCCGCGCCGTCGGCCTGGTTGTTGACCAGGCTGCTCGCCGTCCAGCTCGCGGTGTCGAGCAGGCCATCGCTGTTACGGTCGCTCAGAATGGCGACCTGCCCCACAGCGAACCCGCCACCGGTGATATTGGCGCCGATCGAGACGATGCTCGCCTCCAGCAGCTTCAGCTTGCCGGGCGAGATGGGCAGCAGGTCCGACAGGACGAGGTCACGCAGCTGCCCCTCGGGCAGGGTCACGGTGATCTCGAAGGTGACCGTCTCGCCGATGGCGAGGTCGGGCTCGCTGGCATTGCCCTGGCCGGAGCCGGTCTCGGCCAGCGAGGTCTCGACCACCTGCTTGACGAGGCTGACGGCGGTGATCTCGACGCTCGCCGTGTCGGTGAGGTCGGCGGCGGGCTGGTTGGGCGCGCGGTTCAGCCCGCCCTCGAAGGCGGCGTAGTTGCCGACGATCGCCTTGTTGGTCAGCAGCGAACGCGGCTCGGCCTGCTGCGCCACGATGGTGTCGAAGGTGATGACGACGATGTTGCGCCCGCTCGTCGGGTCAAAGGGCGAAAGCGCGCCGGCGCCCGGCAGGTCGTTCAGCGTGAGCCGCGCGCCGATGCCGGTGTTCAGGTCCAACGTGTAGGTGAGCGCATTCCCCGCGCCGTCGGTCACCTGCAGGTTGAGCCCGCCCGGCGCGGCCGAGAGCTGCTGCGGGATGAGGTCGTCCAACGTGATGTCGAAGGCACCGTTCTTGCCGGTGCCGGTGTTCTCGATCAGCACGGCGAAGGTGACGCGCGCGCCGGCGTCGACGCCCGAGAGGTCGCTGTCCACCGGCGTGGCCGCGAGGTTGGTGCTGTTGATCACGCCCGTGAAGCGCAACCCCGAGGAGCCCGGCATCGAGAAGGGAACCGGGCCGACCGCGCCCGGGCTATAGACGCCGTCCGGATCGTCGGTGGCGACGACGCCCTTGTAGACCTTGAGCTTCGGCTCGCTCAGCGTGACCTGGGCGATGTCATTGTCGGTGATGATGCCGCCGGCCGAATTGGTCTCCTGCGCCGTGGCGAGGTTCGTCAGCAGCAATTGGTCGCCCAGCGGGCGGTCCAGCACCCGGACGGTGAAGAGCAGGTCGAGCGTGGTGCTGCTCGGCGTGCCGTCGCCGATATCGCCGAAATCGAAGGTCAGCGCATTGGCGGCGAGCGAGGTGGTGAGGGTGGGCACCGCGCCGTAGAGCGTCCGGAAGGCGGCGGCTGATGGCCCCCATTGCACCACGCCATCGGCCGGCGCGGCGGCGGAGACCACATCGGCGAAGGTGAAGCTCTGCTGGCCGACATTGAAGATCGGCAGCGGCAGGAAATCGGTCAGGCTGAAATCCGTCACCGTGCCCTGCGGAAAGCTGCGGGTGAGGCGGAAGGTGACCGTGTCACCCGAGACGATGGTGACCGGCCCGGCCACCAGCTGCCCATTCAGCGCATAGACGCTCTTGCTGCTTGCCCCGGCCGTGACGGTGACGCCGGATTGGCTGGTGTCCGTCACGTCGCCGCCGGTGAGGCCGCCCGGCACTCCATCCAGATCCACCCGCCCGCCAAAGGAGACCTGGTTGCCCAGGCTGTCATTCTGCGCGACCGGCCCTTGCGGCGGGGCCAGGTAGCTGCGCTCGATGATGGCGCGATAGGTGATGGTGAAGCTGGTGACGCCGAGCGTGCCCGTGGCATCGCCGTTCAGCAGCGCGTCGCCGCCATTGTCCAGCAGCAACTGGCTGAGGTTGAAGGCCAGCGTGCTGACGCCCGTCGTCGGGCTGCGGGCCAGGCTGAAGCTGGAAGGCGTGAAGCTGGTGGAGAGGTCCGTCGCACCTTCGTGCAGTGTGATGGTGGGCGTGAAGCCCGCATCCAGCCTTTGGCCATCGCCCAGTAGATCGGTCAGCAGCAGGTTGTCGAAGCTGAAGTAATCCGAGACCTGGCCGCGGATGGTGTATTGCAGCGTGTCATCCGGCCCCACGCCATTGCCCAGCACGTCATTCTGCAGCGCCACGCTCTTCTGCACGGCGAGGGACTTCGCGGTGAAGACATTCTCGAAGCCGGGCGGATCCAGCGTGACGGTGGTGGCCGGGTCGCGCGGGTCGAGCGGGGTCCAGGTCGCGGTGGCCAATACGTCATTGCCCATGGCGCGCGAGGCGCCGCTGACGGGCGGCAGCACCGGGTCGGCCGGCGTGGTCGGCGGCAGGACCTGGCCCACATGGAAGGGCACGGTGATGCTGACGCCGCCGGTGATGGGGGCCGCGTAATCCACCGTGAGGCGATTCGCGCCCGCGTCGAAGCTGACGGTGCCGCCGGGCGCGACGATGCCGGCCTCATGCACGACGATGCCATCGGCGAACTGGTCCTCGATGGTGACGCCGGTGATGGTCTGGCCGGGCGCCACGCCCAGGGTGATGGTGTAGCTGCGCGGCGAATTGGGGCCGGTGACGGTCTCGCCCTCCGGCCCGCTGAAGCTCTTGCTGAGCTGCATCACCGTGGGCGTGATATTGGCGGGCGGGGTGAAGCTGCCCAGCACGGGCGGGTCGGTGGCCGGATTGCTCTCGGCGTCGCGGCCGAACTGGAAGGCCCCGCGCGCGGTGATGGGCAGGGGCGTATCGGCATCCGCGAGGTTCGAGACCTGAAGGCCAAGCTGCACCGCGATGGGCGTCTGCCCCGGCGTCACGCTGCCGAAGGGCAGCTGGATCGCGGCCAGCATGTCCCCCGGTGTGCCGGTCACGATGAGCGGCTGGCCCGCGGCATCGCGCAGATAGGGGTGGGCGGCATTGCCGGCGGCGTCGAACTCGACCTGCGCGATGGCGAGGTTGATGCCGAGATAGCTCGCCGTGCTCAGCGTGATGCCGTCATTCTGGAAGGGCGGGGTGCTGCCGACGCCGTCCCCATCGGCGCCATTGTGCGGCAGGATCAGGTCCAGCACCGGGCCGAAGCCATTGGCGCTGCCGGGCGTACCGTCGGGGACATTGGTGAAGGTCGCGGTGGCCTGCACATCGCCGCCGATCAGCGCCGTGGCCGGGACATCCAGCGCCACGACCGGCTGCGCGGCAAGGAGGATGCGGTCCTCCAGCGCCTCGAAGGCGGCCAGGCGGGCAGTGCGCTGCAGAGCCCCCCCGCTGGAGAAGAGGCGTGCGATGCGACGGATCAACATGCGGTCAGGCGCCCGCTGCCGCCCGCCGACGGCCCTTTCCAGCTTGGATCATGCCCCCCCGCTCGAGCCTTGGTCATTTTGCCCGCCAGGACGGAAGCATCCCCAGCGAGGCAGGTCCAGAACGCACGACTGTAGGGCGATTAATTCTTGTTTAACAAATTGAATGTTCGCAAGGGGAGGCGCAGCGAGGCCCTGGCTCGCGGCAGCCGCGAAACCACCGCCGCGGGCCGGAGAGGCGTGCCCCGCGGGGTCGGCCGGGCGGCAGCCTGCGCCGGGGCGGGCGGCGCCCGACCGCGCGGGCCCGGCACGCCCTCGCCCGGGGCGGATCAGGCGGCTGGATTCAATGCTTCAGGCAGCGCGCCACGGCCGGCAGGAAATGCGCCACGGGCGGGGTCTCCAGCCCCTTCACCTTGGCCTGCTCGTCATAGCGCCGCAGTTGCACGGCCTCCGCGTGCTGGGGCAGCGCCTCGAAGGCCGCGACCTCCTCGGGTGACATCGGGCCGCCCTGCAGCGCCAGGCTCTTGACGCTGTCGGTGGAGAGCTTCCCGAAATAATCCGGCTCGACGGCGCAGAGATAGCGCTTGGCCGCCACATGCAGCCGCACCGGCTCGGTCACCTCGGGTCCGAAATGCGCCTGCAGCCAGGCATGGCCCAGCTCCTCATGGCGGTCGTCGATGCCCGCATCGGCGGGGTTGTCGCCCAGGTCATGCACCATGTGCCCGATATCGTGCAGCAGGGCCGCGACGATCATCGCATCGCCCTTGCCTTCCCGCTCGGCCAGCCAGGCGCCCTGCAGCGCGTGCTGCTGCTGGTTGATGAGCGTGAGGCCGTAGCGGCCGCTCGCCTTCTGCTCCAGCAGGTGGCGAATCTCGGCGAGGATGTCGGTGGTCTGGCTCATGGGCTTTCGCTCCCGAAGGTGACAGGGTTGGACCAGGCGCGGCGGCCCGCCGCGTCCGCGATGACGATGCGCGCGAAGCCGCCGGGCCGCAGCGCGGCATAGGGCAGGCGCACGCGCGTCTGGCCCGGGGCGACGGATTGCGCGGCGCGCGAGCCGCGGCCCAGCACCATCACGCTGGCCGCCGGCGTGCAGGTGATCTCCACCTCCTCCGCGCCCCAGGCGATGGCGTGGAACAGCGGGCCCTGCGTGGCATAGTAGCGCCCGGCCTTCAGCGCCTCCAGCAAGGCCTCGGGCGCATTCGCCTCGGCCTTCACCATCACCCATCCGCCAAAGGCGTCCATGCAGGCGAAATGGGCGTCATCCACCGCGATCAGCCCGATGCGCCGCCCGCCGGCGAGGAGCTGGTCGGCCAGGTAGACCCCATCGCCGCGCTCGGTGCGCAGCTGCGAGGTGTGGTTGTAGACCTCCACCGCATGCGCGCCGGGCAGGGTCGCCGCATCCTCGGCGGTGAGCGCATACCAGCCCGGATGCGGGATGGCCACGAAGGCGCCCGCGGCGATGGCGCGCGCGGCGAGCGCGGGTCCGCTCTCGCCCGGCTGCAAGGGCGCGAAGTCCGGCGGCAGGCCGACGGCGAGGATGTGCCACATCTCGCCCAGCGCGGTCGCCGGCGCGTGCAGCTCGGCCCCCAGGATCGTGGTGAAGGCGGCTGTCCGGAAGGGCCGCGTGTCCACGATGGGGAAGCCGTATTTCGCCAGGAAATGATCGGTGAGGGCGAGGAAGTCATACCCCGCCTCGCGATAGGTGGCGCAGACGGCCTCCGGCGTGCGCATCCCGTCCGAAGCGTTGGAATGCGTGTGGATGTTGCCCTTCCAGAAACGGCCGGGCGCGGCGAAGGCGGGGTCCTGTGGGGTCATGCGCTCCATCACGTGGTGGCGGGGAGGGGTTCCGCCACCCGCGTCGCACGGGTGGCGGCGGCCAGCAAGCCGGCCGTATAGGGGTGCGCGGGCGCGCGGAAGACCCGGGCGGTTTCGCCCTGTTCCAGGATGCGCCCGGCCTGCATGACCAGCACGCGCCCGGCCATCCGCCAGACCACCGAGAGGTCGTGGGTGATCAGCAGCAGGGCGGTGCCGGCGCGGCGCTGCATCGCCGCCAGCTGATCCAGCAGCTGCGCCTGCACCGAGGCGTCGAGCGCCGAGGTGATCTCGTCGCAGACCAGCAGGTCGGGTTCGGCGGCGAAGGCGCGGGCGATCGCCACCCGCTGCTGCTGCCCGCCCGAGAGCTGGCGCGGGAAGCGTTCGAGCAGCCCGGCTTCCAGCCCCAGCTCCTCGAACAGCAGCGCGGCCCGCGCCGCGGCCCGGCGGCGGTCCAGCCCATGAAAGAGCCGGAGCGGCCGGATCACCTGCTCGCCCACCCGTCGCCGTGGGTTGAGCGAGGAGAGCGGGTCCTGGAACACCATCTGGATGCGCCGGCGCTGCGCCACGCTGCGATCGGCCGCGCGGCCGGCCAGCGCGTCGCCATCGAAGCGCAGCGCCCCGGAATCGGGCGCGATGAGCCCGCTGACCAGGCTTCCCAGCGTGGTCTTGCCCGAGCCGGATTCGCCGATCACGCCCAGCACCTCGCCCCGGCGGAGGGTGAAGCTGACATCGGCCAGGGTGGGCGGCCCGCCGGCCGGGCGGCGCAGCAGGGGGGAGGGGCGGGCATAGCGGAAGCCCAGGGCCTCGGCGTCCAGCAGGGGGGCGCCCGGTGCCGCCTGGGGGGCCGCGCCCCCCTCCATCCGCAGCGCGGCCCCGAGCAGAAGGCGGGTATAGGCCTCCCGCGGGGCGGCGAAGACCCGGCCGACCGGTCCCGCCTCCACCGCCTTGCCGTGCTGCATGACGAGAACGCGGTCGCAGATCCCGGCCACCACGTTCAGGTCATGCGTGACGATCACCATGGCGCCGCGCCGCGCCCGGCGCAGCCGGCGGATGAGGTCCAGCACCTGCGCCTCGGTGGTCTTGTCGAGCGCCGTGGTCGGCTCGTCCAGCACCAGCAGCGCGGGATCGCAGGCCAGCGCGCAGGCCAGCACCACGCGCTGGCGCTGCCCGCCGGAGAGCTGGTGCGGGTAGCGCTGGGCCAGGCGTTCCGGCTCCGGCAGGCCCATCTCGGCCAGCAATTCCAGCGCGCGTTGCCGCGCCGCCACGCGCCCGAGGCCCGCCCGATGGCGCAGCACCTCCTCCACCTGCGCGCCGGCCCGCAGGTGGAAGGTGAGGGAGGAGAGCGGGTTTTGCGGCACCATCGCCACCTCCCGCCCGCGCAATTGCGCCAGCGCGGCGGCGGGCAGGGCCACAAGGTCCCGGCCGCCCAGCCGGACGGCCCCCGCCTCGACCACGCTGCCGGCCCGCATGTGCCCGAGCAGCGCGCGGGCGATGGTGGATTTGCCGCTGCCGCTCTCGCCCGCGATGCCCAGCGTCTCGCCCGGCGCGAGGTCGAAGGAGACGCCGTCCACCACGCGGTGAGCTTGGCCATCGGCGGCCCGCCAGGAGACGACGAGGCCCTGGACGCTCAGCAGGGGCTCAACCACCGGAGCCACCGCGCGCCGCATCCAGCCCCAGGGCATCGGCCAGGCCTTCGGCCGCGAGGTTGATGCCCAGCACCAGCGAGGCGATGGCCAGCGCCGGGGCCAGCACCAGATGCGGCTCGCTGTCGAGGAGCGCCATGGCGTCCTCCACCATCAGCCCCCAATCCGGCGTAGGCGGGGAGATGCCGAGGCCGAGGAAGGACAGGGCCGAGACCAGCAGCAGGGCGGAGGAGGCGCGCAGCGCGAATTCCACCGCCATGAGGTCCGCGACATTGGGCAGCAATTCGCGCAGGATGATGGTGGGCCCGGTTTCGCCATTCAGCTGCGCCGCGCGGACATAGCCCTGCTCCATCAGCACGATGCCGGCGGCGCGCGTGGTGCGCACCACCCCCATCATCTGGATGATGCCGACCGCCACGATCAGCACCGGCACGGATTGCCCGAAGCCGGTGACGAAGATGGCGACGAAGAGGATGGTCGGCACGGCCAGCTTCATCTCGACCAGGCGGAGCAGCACATCGTCGAAGGCGCCGCGCCGCTGGGCGGCGGCAAGGCCCAGCAGCGTGCCGCCCAGCACCGCCACGGCGCCGGCCGAGAAGGCGACGAGCATCGCCACGCGCCCGCCCCAGAGCAGGCGGGAAAAGGCGTCCCGCCCCAGATCATCCGTGCCGAGCCAATAGGTCGCGCCGGGCGGCTCCAGCGGCGCATCGAGCAGCCGCGTCGGCGCATGCGGCGCGATCCAGGGTGCGGCGAGCGCCACCGCCAGGTGCAGCCCGACCACCAGGAGGCCCAGCAGGGCGGCCGGGCGGCGCAGGAGCACGCGCATCAGCGCCGCGTCCTCGGGTCCAGCGCCGCGATCCCGAGATCCGCCAGCAGGTTGAACAGCACCACCGCCACGGCGGCGGAAAGTGCGATGGCCTGCACCACATGCACCTCGCGCCGCGTCACCGCGCGCACCAGCTCGGCGCCGATGCCGGGATAGGCGAAGACCAGCTCCACCACCACCACGCCCGAGACGAGGGCCGCGGCATAGAGCGCCGCGGCCGAGAGGCCCGGGATCATGGCGGCCGGCAGCGCGTGCAGCCAGAGGATGCGCCAGCGCGGAATGCCGGCCAGGTGCAGGCGCTCGACGAAATCCGCCGCCATCACCTCGATCAGTCCCACCCGCAGGATGCGGCCCAGATAGGCGATGGAGCCGATGATGGTGGTGGCGACGGCCAGCGGCGCCGCGGCCAGCAGGACGGAAAGCGGATCATCGGTGTTGGCGGTGATGGTCGCGGGGAAGATCGGCCACCAGACGGCGAAGACGGCGATGAGCAGCAGGCCCGTGACGAATTCCGGGATGGAATAGCCGATGATCGCCGCACCCGAGACGGCATTGTCCAGCGCGCGTCCCCTGGCCTGCGCCGCGGCCATGGCGATGCCCAGCGCCACCGGCAGGGCCAGCAGCAGGGTCATGCCGGCCAGCGCCATCGAGTTGCGCAGCGGCATGGCGATGATCTCGGCCACCGGCGCGCGGGTGATGATGGTCCGCCCGAGATCGAGCCGGAGCAGCCCCATGAGGAAACTCGCGTAGCGCTCCAGCACCGGGCGATCGAGGCCCAGCTCCGCCTTGCGCCGCGCCATCACCTCGGGCGACATGTTCGCCACCTCGTCGCTTGAGAGCGAGACGTCGAAGGCATCGCCCGGCAGCACCTCGGTCGCGAAGAAGATGAAGCTCGCGAGCAGGAAGAGGGTGACGAGGGAGAGTGCCGCGCGCCGCAGGACCAGCGCGATCAAGTCCGCCAGACCTCGTCGAAGCGGACCGACCAGATCTGCGGATGGAATTCGAAGCCCTGGACGTGGCGGCGGCGCACGGAGAAGGTCATGGTCCCCGCCGGCAGCAGGGCCGGCACCTCCTCATGCAGGAGGCGCTGCATCCGGTGGAACATCTCGCGCCGCAAGGCGGCATCGCCCTCGCGCATCGCCTCGGCGTAGAGCGCCATATAGGCATCCTGTTGCGGGCCTCGCCAATGGCCGGACTCCACGAAGGCGCCGCGCATGCGGAACAGCGAGATGCCGGGGTTGCGCGGACCCACCGCGGTCATCGCGAAGCGGTGGAAGCTGCCCTTGGAGAAGTCGTTGTCACCGGTGCGGAACTGCACATAGCCATCGGCCGGGCGTTGCTCCAGCGCCAGGGTCAGCCCGGCCTCGCGCGCGGTTTCCTGCAGCACCTGGAAATAGCGGCCGACCTCGGGCGATTGCGGGCTCCAGTAGAGCGTGCCGAGGTTGATGCCGTTCGGATACCCGGCCTCGGCCAGCAAGGCGCGCGCCCGCGCGATGGCCTGGGCGCGCGGCATGGCGGGACGGGGAAGGAAATTCGGGTCGGCGGCGACCAGGTGGCTGTCATTGCCGACCCAGCCATTGCCCTCTCCATAGACCAGGCGCACGATCGCCTCGCGGTCCACGCCCAATGCCAGGGCCTGGCGCACCCGCTTGTCCTCGAAGGGCGAGCCCGGATGCTTGGGCAGCTGGACGACGTAGTGATGCCCGCCGCCGCCGCTGTCCACGACGAGGTCGGCATCGCGCTGCAGGGCGCGCACGCTGCGCGGATCGATCGTCATCACCATGTCGAATTGCCCGGCGCGCAGCCCGGCCAATGCCGTCTCCTGCTGGCCTTCGCGGTTGTGCAGCTCGATCCGGTCGAGATGGGGGAAGCCCTCGCGCCAATAGCCAGGGTTGCGCTCATAGATGGCGATGCGGTTCGGGTCGGTCGAGACGAAGCGGAAGGGGCCGGTGCCGATGCCGCTATTGCCGATGGTCTCCAGCGGTGCGGCGGGCATGATCATGTTCTGGTATTCGGCCAGCACATAGGGAAATTCCGAATTGCCGGCATCCAGCGTGAAGCGCACGCGGCCATCCGGCATCGCCTCGATCTTCTGGATCTGGCCGGAGGCGAAGTTGCGCCGGCGGTGCAGCTCGAAGGAGGCGACCACATCCTCCGGCCGCAGCGGCGTGCCGTCATGGAAGCGCACGCCCGGGCGCAGCGTCACATCCCACACGCTCTGGTCGGCGCTGGCGGGCGCCCAGGCGGTGGCGAGCTCGGGCTGGAGGCGCATCTGCCGGTCCACCCAGATCAGCGCGTTGTAGGGAATGCGCGTGGTCAGATCGACGGTGAAATAGGGGTGGCGCGCGGTCTGCGCGCTGGCGACCAGCCGGTTGGCCGAGCATTGCGCGACGGTGATGGCGCCGCCGCGGCGCGGCGTTGCGGTCTGCGCCACGGCCGCGGCGGGGGCGAGGGACAGGGCGGCCAGGCCGCGGCGGGTGATGCGCATGGCGAATTCCTCCTCAGGCCGAGCGCCAGACCTCATCCCAGCGGATGGACCAGTGCTGCGGATGGTTCTTCAGGTTCTGCACGGTGTTGCGCTTGACCAGCACGTTGTTGCGCCCGGCCGGCAGGATGGCGGGCACCTCCTCGCGCAGGATCGCCTGCATCTCGGCATAGATGGCGCGGCGCTGCGCGGCCTCGGGCGTCAGCATGGCGCGGGCGTAGAGCGCCATGTAGCGCTCGGCGGCGGGGCCGGACCAATAGCCGCTCTCGTTGTTGGCGGGGCGCATTCGGAAGAGGCTGATGCCCGGGTTGCGCGGGCCGACCGCGGTATAGGCGAAGCGGTGCCATTGGCCGCGCGTGACGTCCGCATCGCCCATGCGGAAGCGCTGGTAGCCGTCATTCGGCCGCTCCTCGATCGGCAGGGTGATCCCGGCCTCGCGCACGCTCTCCTGGATGAACTGGAAGTAGCGCGCCATTTCCGGCCATTGCGGCGCGTAATAGAGCGTGGGCAGGGTGATGCCGTTGGGATGCCCGGCCTCGGCCAGCAGGCGCCGGGCCAGGGCCACGTCCCGCCCGCGCTCGGGGGGCACGAACATCGGGTCGGCGGCGGCGAGGTGGCTGTCATTGCCCACCCAGCCCCAGCGCGTGCCGCCATAGACCACGCGCACCAGCCCCTCGCGATCAATGGCCGCGGAGAGCGCGCGGCGGATGCGCGCGTCATTGAAGGCGGAGCCCGGATGCTTGGGCAGGATGATCACCGCCTGGTCGCCGGAGGCGGCGGGCACGAGGTCGGTCTGCGGTTCGCGCTCCATCTGGCGGATCAGGCGCGGGTCGATGTTGATCATCGCGTCGAATTGGCGGGCGCGGTAGCCGGCCAGCGCCGCCTCGCTCTGCCCCTCGCGGTTCACCACTTCCAGCCGGTCAAGATAGGGGAAGCCCTGGCGCCAATAGCCCTCGAAACGCTCGAAGGTCATGCGGCGCTGCGGGTCGCTGCCGGTGATGCGGAAGGGGCCGGTGCCGATGCCCTCCAGCCCGATGCGGTCGATATCGGGATTGGCCGGCATCACCACGCAATCATATTCGGCGAGCACGAAGGGAAATTCGGAGTTGCCGGCATTGAGGTGGAAGCGGATGGTGGTGGGGTTCACCACCTCGGTGCGCTGGATCTGGCGGGAGGCGAAGTTGCGCTGGCGGTGCAGCTCGAAGGAGGAGGCGACGTCGGTGGCCGTCATCTCGCGGCCATCGTGAAAGCGCACACCCGCGCGGATCGTCGCTTCCCAGACCTTCAGCGTCTCATCCGCGGGCTCGATCCGCGTGGCGAGTTCGAGCTGGAGCCGCAGCTCCTCATCCACCCAGGCCAGGGTGTTGTAGGCGGAGCGGGTGATCAGATCGACCATGAAATAGGGATGGCGCGCATTGGTCGCATCGCCGCCCCGGCGATTGCCCGAGAGCTGCGCATAGACCAGGCCGCCGCCGCGGCGCGGCGTGGCGGGGGTCTGCGCGGCGGCGAGTGCCGCGTCGAAGGCGCCGAGCAGGGCGGCGCCGGCGCCAAGGGCGGAGCGGCGGGACAGCGTGGCCATGGGCGTCTCCATAGATTTAAGCTATAAGAGCGTTCTTGATCTTGATTACCTTAATCTCAATGGATGACGCTTCGATGACATTGCGATGCGGCCCACATGACATCTGACCCCGCAGACGCAGCCCGGGGCCGCCGGGAAGGCGGGATCAGCCTGGCCGCGCTGCGCTGCCTCGTCGCCGTGGCCGAGGGCGGAAGCCTCTCCCGCGCGGCCGAGCAGCTGGGCATCAGCCAGCCCACCGTGTCCGTCACGCTGGCGGGGCTGGAACGCGCCGCGGGCACGCTGCTGCTGCACCGCCGTCCCCGCGTCGCGCTGACCGAGGCGGGGCGCGAGATGCTGGTGCGGGCCCGCCTTGTCCTCAGCCGCATGCAGGAGCTGGAGGGTTCCGTCAGCGCCTTTCGCGCGCTGCGCCGCGGCAGCCTCGCGGTCGGCTTCTCGACGCCCGCCTTCGCCATGCCGATGATCGCGGCCTTCCTGCGGGACCATCCGGTGATCTCGCTTCGCACCCGCCTGGGCAACACGGCCGGGCTGCTCGAGGCGCTCGCGGCCTGCGAGATCGAGGTCGCGGTGATGACGTTGATCGACCCGGTGGAGGGCATGGCCTGCCGGAAGCTGGCGGATCAGCGCCTCGTGGCCTGCCTGCCGCGCCGGGGCGCGCCCGCGCGGATTTCCCTGGAGGAGGTTGCGGCCGGCCCGCTCGTGCTGCGGGAGCCGGGCTCGATGACGCGGCGCATGCTGGAACGCGCCCTCGCATCGCGCGGCTTGGCCCCGCAAATCCGGCTTGAGGTCGGCAGCCGCGAGGCGGCGCGGGAGGCCATCGCGGCCGGGATCGGGCTGGGCGTGGTGCTGGATGGCGAGCTGGGCGGGGATGCCCGGCTGGCCGCGGTGCCGCTGGACGGCCCGCCGATCCTCGGCGGCGTCCATGTCGTCGCCCTGCCGGAATCGCTCGACCTGCCGGCGGTTCAGGCCTTCATTGCGGCCGGGATGAAGGGCTGAGGCGGATCAGCCGCCGCGCCGCCATTCCCAATAGAGCGGCTGGCGCCCAGCCGCGAGGGCCTTGGCCTCGTAGCGGGTGGGCGGCCAGCCTTCGGGCCGCGTGGTGGCGGGGGGCGCGCCAGTGAAGATGGATTGTGCCCCGAAGACCTCGCTCACCCAGGCCTGGTAGGTCGGGTCGTCGCTCGCCACCCGCCAGATTCCGCCCGGCTTCAGCGCGCGCGCGACGATCGGGATCATCTCGGGATGCACGAAGCGGCGCTTGGCGTGGCGGGTCTTGGGCCAGGGGTCGGGGAACATGAGGAAGAGGCGGTCGAGGCTTGCCTCCGGCAGGGCCAGGAGCAATTCCCGCGCATCCTCGGGCCAGAGGCGCAGCAGGGGCGGCGGTGGGGCGGTCGCTTCCTCGCCCTCCGGGATGATCTCGGTGAGCAGGGAGCAGAGGCCGTGCTCATAGACCTCGCTCGCGATGATGGCGGTGCCGGGGTTGGCGCGCAGCTGGGCCAGGGTGTGTTCGCCCCCGCCGAAGCCCACTTCGAACCAGAGGGCCTGCGCGCCGGCGGCGAAGTCGAGATCGGTGAAGCGGATTCGCGGCAGGGCTTCGCTCAGCAGGCGTTCCTGGCGCGGCCGCAGCTTCTTGCCCCGCCGCCGGCCATAGAGCCGGTGCGGAATCCCCTCGGGCCAGTCATCGTCCGCGTCGTCGCTCATCGCATCCACTCATGGATTGCAAAGGCCTGGGCCTTTGCCGGGGTTCAAGGGGCGGCGCCCCTTGCGGGGCATGAAAGAAAAAGGGCGGCCTCCTCACGGAAGCCGCCCCTTTGTTTGCTCCTGCCGGCGGCTCAGCGACCGAAGGCGGCCTTCAGCGCGGGGACCAGGTCGGTCTTCTCCCAGGTGAAGGTGCCCTTCTCCTCATCCGGCGTGCGGCCGAAATGGCCGTAGCTGGAGGTCGGCACGTAGATCGCGCGGTTCAGGTGCAGATGCTCGCGGATGCCGCGCGGCGAGAGGTTCACCATGTCCTGCACGACCTTGGCGAGCTTCACCTCGTCCACATCCTTGCCGGTGCCGTGCAGGTCGAAATAGACCGAGAGCGGCTTGGCGACGCCGATGGCGTAGGAGACCTGGATGGTGCACTTCTCCGCGAGGCCGGCGGCGACGACGTTCTTCGCCACATAGCGCGCGGCATAGGCGGCCGAGCGGTCCACCTTCGTGGGATCCTTGC
>JAIYDS010000254.1 GCA_027487385.1 Acetobacteraceae bacterium
CCCGCCCCGCACCCCGATGTCGCAGCGCGTGGTGCCGAAGCCCGTCGCCACCTGCCCGCCGCGCACCACCAGATCATATTCCGCCATGCCTGCCATTTCCTCTTGCACGGGGTGCAGCATGGCGCGGCGGATTGATCCGGCGCAAGGACGGGGCGCCGGGCCATGCGCCACGCTTCATGCATGGACACGCTGAACCGCCCGAACCTCACCCGGCACGCCACCACCAACCTGCCGCGCTACACCAGCTACCCCACCGCGCCGCATTTCGGCCCGCTGGAAGAGGCGACCTATCGCGCTTGGCTGGCCACCATGCGGGCGGGCACGGGCATTTCCCTCTATGTCCACATCCCCTTCTGCCATGAGCTCTGCTGGTATTGCGGCTGCCACACCTCGGTGACGCGCAATGAGGAGCGCATCGCCCGCTACGCCGCCGCGCTGGAGCAGGAGGCGATGACCCTGGCGCGCGCCCTGCCCGCCGATGGGCTGGTGGAGCATCTGCATCTGGGCGGCGGCACGCCCAGCGCGCTCGGCGGCGCGCGGCTGACGCGCCTGATGGGGCGGCTGCGCGCCCTCTTCCCCTTCGCCGCCCGCGCCGAGCTCTCGGTGGAACTCGACCCCCGCACCCTGACGCAGGAGGTGGTGGATGCCCTGGCCACCGCGGGCTTCAACCGCGCCTCGCTCGGCCTGCAGGACGCCCACCCCGAGGTGCAGGAGCGCATGGGCCGCATCCAGCCCGAGAGCATGGTGCGCGCAGCGGTGGAACGGCTGCGCGCGGCCGGGATTTCCGCCATCAACCTCGACATGATGTATGGCCTGCCTGGTCAGACCCGCGCCCATGTGGCGGCCACGGCGCAGCTGGCGGCCGATCTCGGCGCCGACCGGGTCGCGGTCTTCGGCTATGCCCATGTGCCCTGGATGAAGCCCTCGCAAAAGGCGATCCGCGCCGAGGACCTGCCCGGCGCCGAGGAGCGGATGGACCAGGCGGCGACAGCCAGCGTCACGCTGCTGCGCGCGGGCTATGCCAGCATCGGCCTGGATCACTTCGCCCGGCCGGAGGATGGCATGGCGCTGGCCTGCAAGGCCGGCCGTCTGCGCCGCAATTTCCAGGGCTACACCACGGATCAGGCGCCCATGCTGCTCGGCCTCGGCGCCTCCTCCATCGGGGCCGTCCCTCAGGGCTATGCGCAGAACATCCCCGATGAGCGCGGCTATGTCGCGGCCGTCCAGGCCGGCCACCTGCCCATCGCCCGCGGCCTGACGCTGACCGAGGACGACATCATCCGCCGCGCCGCCATCGAGCGCGTGATGTGCGACCTGGTGCTGGACCTGGATTCCCTGCCCCCTGCCCTGCTGGAGGAGGTGCGCCCGGCGCTGGAGGCGCTGGAAGCGGATGGGCTGGTCCGCCTCTCGCCGGCCTGGCTGACCGTGCCGGAGGAAGCGCGGCCCTTCCTGCGCCATGTGGCGGCGTGTTTCGATGCTTATCTGAGCCAGGGGAAGGCCCGGCACAGCGCCTCAGTTTAAAGCATGATACGTTGAGGCGGGATCGCTGAAACGCTCAGCCATTCTTTTGAAAAAGCCTAGACCATGCAAAGTGAAAGTATTTGAAAGCAACATGGTTTAGCCTGACCGCCATCGCAACGAAGGATTAACCAAAGGGCGCTTACCGCTAGGCCTCTTCCACAGAGGACGCGTCCATGCCCCTGATCGCCGCCAACGGCCATGCCCCTTCCAAGCCCAATGGCCACCTGAACGGAAAGGCGGCCAGCTGGGCGCCCAAGCCCGCCGCCCCGGCGCCCCGCGCGCCAGCCCAAGCCCTGCGCCAGGCTGAGCCCAAGCGCCGCCAGCGCACCTTCGCCCGCCAGCAAAAGGCGGCCGAGCGCGTGGCCTCGGCCACCACGCAGGTCTCCTCCGGCATCGCCGAAGCCGCCGCCGCCTCCGAGCAGCTGCGAAAGGCGATGACCCAGATCGCCTCCGGCGCCGCCGAGGCCTCCTCCGCCGCCGAGCAGTCGCAGCGCGCCGTCACCCGCATTGCCGAGAGCATCCGCCAGACCGCCGAGGCCGCCGGCCTCTCGCTCGGCAAGACCGAGGCCCTGCGGGACCTGCTGGGGGCCGTGAACACGCAGATCAGCGCCTCCGTCGCCGCCGTCGGCCATGCGGCCGAGCGCCAGGGCGCCTCGGTCGGGATGGTCGAGGAGCTGGACCGCCAGGCCGCCAATATCGGCGAGATCGTGAAGGCCGTGGCCCATATCGCCGACCAGACCAACCTGCTGGCGCTGAATGCCGCCATCGAGGCCGCCCGCGCCGGGCAGCACGGCAAGGGCTTCGCCGTGGTGGCCGATGAGGTGCGCACCCTCGCCGAGACCTCGGAGAAAAGCGCCCGTGACATCCAGGCCCTGGTCGGCCAGATCCAGTCCGATGTGAAGGTGATCGCCGAGGGCATCAACACCTCCGCCACCGCCGCGCAGCAGGAGGTGGAGAATGGCCGCGCCGTCGCCACCCAGCTGGAGCGCATCCGCGGCGACATGGGCGTGATCCTGGCTGGCGCCACCGAGATCCGCTCCTCGGCCGAGGAGGCCAGCACCGCAGCGGGCGAGGCGCAGAAGGGCTCGGAATCCGTCTCCGCCGCGGCGCAGGAGCAATCCGCCGCCTGCGAGGAGGCGGTGAAGACCGTCGAGCAGCAGACCACCGCGCTGGCCCAGAGCGAGGGTGCGGCGAGCGAGCTGTCCGAACTCTCGGATGACCTGAAGAACAGCACCGATATCGGCAAGAGCGCCGAGGAAGTGGCCTCGGCGGCCGAGGAGCTCTCCGCCGCCGTGGAGGAGATCAACCGCGCGGCGGCCGAGATCATGACGGCGATCGAGCAGATCAACCGCGGCGCGCAGCAGCAATCCGCCGCCACGCAGCAATCCTCGGCCGCGCTGGCGCAGATCGAGCGCAGCGCCCAGGTCTCCAGCCAACGTGCCGCCGTGGCGCTGGAAAAGGGCGAGGAGATGACGAGCCGCCTCACCGAGAACGCCGCCGCCGTGGAGCGCATGATCACCGGCGTCGAGAATTCGGTGCGCGACAATGAGGCGGCGCGGCAGCAGATCAACGCGCTGGAACAGGTCAGCCGCCGCATCGACAAGATCGTGGACGCCATCACCACCGTCTCGATCCAGACCAGCATGCTGGCGGTGAACGGCTCGATCGAGGCGGCCCGGGCCGGGGAATTCGGCAAGGGCTTCATGGTCGTCTCCACCGACATCCGCAACCTGGCGCGCGACAGCGCCGAGAATGCCGAGCGCATCAAGGATCTGGTGAAGGGCGTGCAGGACCAGATCGTCGCCGTCCGGCGGGACCTGGAGGAGACGGCCGCCCTCGCCAGGAGCGAGGTGGAGAAGAACCGCGTGATCACCGCCAACCTCGCCTCCGTCACCACCGACATGGCGGTGGTGCTGGAGGGCAATCGCAGCATCTCCCAGGACGCGACGCGCATCCTCTCGGGCACGGAGGAGCTGAAGCGCGGCGTGGAGCAGGTGGCCGCCGCCGCCGCCCAGGCCTCCGAAGCCGCGCAGGAGGCGGCCCAGGCCGCCCGCGAGCAGGCCAAGGGTGCCGAGGAACTCGCCTCTGCCGTGGAGGAGATCGCCTCGCTGGCCGATGAGTTGCAGACCAGCGAAACCGCCTGAGCGGGGACCCCAGCATGAGCACGAACCCGATGCCTGCCCCAGGGGTGGAGATGGGCGCGGCCGAGAGCGCGCGCCAATTCGTCACCTTCCAGGTGGATGGCGCGCTCTATGGCCTGCACATGGCGGAGGTGCAGGAGATCATCCGCATGCCCGCCCTGGTGGAGGTGCCGCACAGCCCGGCGGCGCTGAGCGGGATCGCCAATCTGCGCGGCGGCATCCTGCCGGTGACCAGCCTGCGCCGGGCCTTCGGCGCGGCCGACCAGCGGGCCGATGAGGCGACGCGCGTGGTGGTGGTGCGCGAATCCGGCGCGGCGCTGGGCTTCGTGGTGGACCGCATGGCGCGCGTCATGGCCGCCGAGCCGCAGGAGATCGAAGCGGCGAATGACAGCGAGCAGGGGCTGCGCTCCGGCCTGCTGCGCGGCGTGGTGAAGCGCGAGGATGGGCTGGTCCTGTTGCTCGACCTCGCGCGCATCGCCGAATTCGGCCGGGCGCGGCGTGAGGCCGGGCCAGGCCGCGCCGCCGGCCCGGCCGAGGCCCAGGAAGCCGAGACCGTCGTGACGCAGGAGGAGCTGCAATTCGTCAGCTTCCTCTGCGCCGGCACGGAATACGCCATGCCGATCAACGAGGTGCAGGAGATCGTGCAGCTGCCGCCCGATGTGGTGCGGGTGCCGCGGGCCGGCGCCGAGGTGCTGGGCCTGATGACGCTGCGCGAGCGGCTGCTGCCGCTGGTCTCGCTGCGCGCCCTGTTTGGCGAGAGGCCAGAAGCGCCCGGCGCCAGCGCCCGCGTTCTGGTCATCTCCGTTCCCGGGCGGCCGAGCCTTTCGGTCGGGCTGGTGATGGACAGCGTGAAGGAGGTGCTGCGCGTGCCCCGCGCGGTGGTGGACCCGCTGCCGGCCCTGCTGGCGGGCGGGGGCGCGCAGCATCTCGATGCCATCTGCCGGCTGGAGGGCGGCAAGCGCCTGGTCAGCATCCTCTCTTCCGCGCGGATGTTCGAGGCCGGGCTGATGCAATCGGCCCTGGATGCGACGCAGGGCCAGCAGGAGGACAGCATGGCGGAGGAGAACGCGGCCACGGGCATCGAGGAGGAGGAGCAGTTCGTCATCTTCCGCCTCGCCGGCGAGGAATATGGCCTGCCCATCGAGGCGGTGCAGGAGATCCTGCGCGTGCCGGCCGAACTCACCCAGGTGCCGCAGACGCCCGATTTCATCGAGGGCGTGGTGAATTTGCGCGGCGCCGTGCTGCCGGTGGTGGACCAGCGCCGCCGCTTCGCGCTCGCCCAGGCCGAGCGCAATGAGCGGCAGCGCATCATGGTGCTGGGCATGGGCGGCACGCGCACCGGCTTCATCGTGGACCAGGTGGTGGAGGTGCTGCGCATCCCGCGCTCGGCCATGCAGCCGGCACCGCGCCTTTCCGAGCGGCAGATGGGCATCATCCCGCGCGTGGCGAACCTCGCCGAGGCCAAGCGCATGGTGCTGATCCTGGAGGCGCCCCGCCTGCTGGATGCGGGCGAAGTCGCGGCCCTCGAAGCGGCCTGAGCGGAACATGCCCCAGCCGATCCGACTTCTGGTGGTGGATGACAGCGCGCTGATGCGCAAGCACATGCGCCAGATCTTCGAGGCCGAGGGCGACTTCACCCTCGCCTTCGCCCGCAACGGGCGCGAGGCGCTGGAGCAGGCGCGCAGCTTCCTGCCCGATGTGGTGACGCTGGATGTGAACATGCCCGAGCTGGACGGCATCTCCTGCCTGGAGGAGCTGATGCAGGCCGAGGCGCCGGCGCGCGTCGTCATGGTCTCCTCGCTGACGGAGGAAGGCGCGGCGGTGACGCTGCGCGCGCTGGAGCTGGGGGCGGTGGATTTCGTGCCCAAGCCGGATGGCACCGTCTCGCTCTCGATTGACCGCATCCGGCCGCTGCTGCTGGGCAAGGTGCGCGCGGCGGCGCGGGCGCGGCCACGCCGGGTGGTGGGGCTGCATGCCCGCGTCTCGGCCAGGCGGCGCGAGGTGGAGCGCCGCAGCCAGGCGCGCCCGGCGGCGGGGCTTGCGATTCCGGGGATGGTCCTGATCGGCGTCTCCACCGGCGGGCCGCGCACGCTTGAGGATATCCTGCCCGCCTTGCCGGCCGATTTCCCCTATCCCGTGCTGGTCGCGCAGCACATGCCATCAAGCTTCACCGGTGTCTTCGCGCGGCGAATGGATGGCGCCTGCGCGCTGGAGGTGCGTGAGGTGGACGGGCCCATGCCGCTGCAGGCGGGCTGCGTCTACATCGGCCGTGGCGATGCCGACATCGTGCTGGAGCGCAGGCTCGGCCGCGTCGTGGTGAATTCCGTGCCTGCCGATGGCACGCTCTGGCACCCGAGCGCGGACCGGCTGGTCACCACCGCCATGCAGGTGATGCCGGCCCCGCAGATCACCGGCGTGCTGCTGACCGGCATGGGCCATGACGGCGCGGCCAGCATGGCGGAGCTGCGCCAGCGCGGCGGCCGCACCATCGCGGAATCGCAGGAGAGCGCCGTGGTCTTCGGCATGCCGGCGGAGCTGATCCGCCGCGGCGGCGCCGGGCTCGTGCTGCCCGCCGAGCGGGTTGCGGCGCAGCTGCAATCCTGGGCCAAGGGGGGGCGCTGACCATGCCACTGACCCGCGCCGGCCGGCCCCGCGCTGCCCGCAGCCAGGCCCTGGACCACCCGGACCCCGTGCAGCGGCGCCTCGCCGTGGCCGATTGCCTCAGCGCCGAAGCGCTGCTGGGCCGGCTGGATGCGGAAGGGGATGCCGGGGTGCGCCACGCCATCCTCACCCGGCTTGGCGCCATGCCGGAGGCGGATCTGGAATCGCGACTGATCGCGCTGCTCGCCACAGAGGATGTGGCGCTGCGCCAGGATGCGGTCCTGGCCCTGCGCCGTCGGGGCGAAGCTTCGCTGCCCGCCTTGCAGGCCTTGCTGGCCGGGCCCGATCCGGCCCGGCGCATCCTCGCGGCCCATATCCTGGAGGGGATCCCCGGGGCACGGGCGCGGGCCGCGCTCGCCGGGCGCCTGCCGGTGGAGGAGGATGCGGCAGTCTGCCTCGCCTTGGTCGAGGCGCTGACGCAGATCGGCACGCCCGAGGATGCGCCCGCCCTGCGCGCCCTGCATGCGCGCTTCCGCGAGGAGCCCTGCCTGACCTTCGCCATCAGCTTCGCGCTGGACGAGATCGGCGCCGCGGCATGACGCATCTCCCCGCGGCGCCGCCCGGCTCCGGCTTTGCCGAGGAGGATGTGGCCCGCTTCCAGGACTTCTTCTACCGCCGCACCGGCATCCAGTTCGGCGCGGCCAAGCGCTATTTCATCGACCGCCGCCTGATGGAGCGCATCCAGGCGACCGGCGCGCCCGACCTGCGCGCCTACATGATGGCGCTGCGTCATGACGACCCCGAGGGCGCGGAGCTGCAGCACCTCATCAACGCGATGACGGTGAACGAGACCTATTTCTACCGCGAGGAATACCAGCTCCGCGCGCTCTCGCACGAGCTGATGCCCGCCCTCGCGGCGCGGCGGCCCGGCCAGCGGCTGCGCATCTGGTCGCTCCCCTGCTCGACGGGCGAGGAGCCCTATTCCATCGCCCTGCACCTCATCGAGAACTGGCCCGGGCTGGAGGAGGTGGAGGTCGAGATCACCGGCTCCGACATCGACACCCGCGTCCTCGCCCAGGCGCGGCGGGGCGTCTATGACGCGCGCTCGGTGCAGAACCTGCCCGGCCCCGTGCTGCAACGGCATTTCGAGCCCGCCGATGATGGGCGCTGGCGCATCGGCGCCGGCCTGCGCGAAGCGGTGAGCTTCGGCACGGTGAACCTTTCCGATCCCGGCTCGATGCGCCCGCATCGCGGCCGGTATGACGTGATCTTCTGCCGCAACCTGCTGATCTATTTCGACGACGCCTCCCGCCGGGAGGCGGCGGAGGCACTTTATGACAGCCTGCGCCCGGGCGGCTTCCTCTGCCTCGGCCATTCGGAATCCATGAGCCGCATGTCCTCGCTCTTCACCGTCCGGAAATGCGCGGATGCCATGGTGCATCAGAGGCCCGACCGATGACCCACCGCCGAACCGCCCTGGTCGTGGATGACGCGACCACCATGCGCAAATTCCACCGCTCCGTGCTGGAGCAGGCGGGCTTCGCCGTCGCCGAGGCCATGGATGGCGTGCAGGCGCTGGAGCAGATGCTGCATGACCCGCGCCGCTTCGGCCTGGTGGTGGCCGATGTGAACATGCCGGGGCTGGATGGCTATGCGCTGGTGGGCCGGCTGCGGGCCGAGGCGGCGCTGGCCGGCCTGCCGGTCATCATGATCACGACGGAGCGCGAACCGCGCGATGCCGAGCGCGGCTTCGCCGCCGGCGCCAACCTCTTCCTGGCCAAGCCGGTGCGGCCAGAGCGCCTGGCCGCCTTCGCCCAGGCCATCTCCGTTCAGGCGGGCGCGGAGCCGATGGCATGAGCCTGCTGGACCATCCGCTGCTGGCGCAATTCATCCCCGAGGCGCGGGAATTGCTGGAGCAATCCGGCCGTAGCCTGCTCGCCCTGGAGCGCGAGCCGGGGGATGTGGCGGCGATGGCCGCTCTGTTCCGCGCCGTCCACACGCTCAAGGGCACCTCCGGCCTTTTCGACATCCCGCCGGTCATCGAAAGCCTGCATGCGGCCGAGGATCTGCTGGGGGCGGCCCAGGCCGGTCGCCTCTCGCTCACGCCCGCGCTGGCCGATGTGCTGCTGGACACGCTGGACCAGCTGGGCCGCTGGATCGAGGCGCTGGCGCGGGAGGGCAGGCTGGGCGAAGACGCCGAGGCGCTGGCCGCCGCGCTGGTGCAGCGCCTGGCGGGCCCGCTGGGCAACGGCGGCGCCCCGGCCACCGAGGGGCCGGCGCTGGACCCCCCGCCCGCCTGGCTTCCGCGGGTGGGCGCGCTGCCCGAGGGGCCGCTGCTGGCCCTCACCTATACGCCGGATGCGCATTGCTTCTTCCGCGGCGAAGACCCGCTGGGGCTGATCCGGCAATTGCCGGGCCTTGCCTGGATCGGCGTCGAGCCGCTGGAACCCTGGCCGGGGCTGGAGGCGCTGGACCCCTTCGCCTCCAACCTGCGCTACCTGGCCCTGGCGCGCTGCGCCCCGGCCGAGGCGGCGGAGCTGTTCCGCTACGTGCCGGACCAGCTTCGCATGGCGGCAATCGGCGGGGAGCGGCGCGCCGAGGATGATGAGGTGCTGCGCGCGGTGCTGGCCGCGCAACTGCGCCTGCTGGATGCGGCGCCGGAGGCCGATCCCATCGCCCCCGGCCGGCTGGCCGCCGCCCGCGGCGCGGCGCTGCGGGCGCTGGCCGTGGCTGGCCGCCCCGCCGCCCTGCCCGAGGCCGGGCCCGAGTTGCGCGCCGCGCTCACCGCGCTGCTGGCCCCGCCCGCGGCGCCGGCCATCCCCCCTTCCCCGGCCGAGACCCCCCGCCCCACCGCGCCCTCCGTCCTGCGCGTCGAGCAGGCCAAGGTGGATGCGCTGATGAACCTGATCGGCGAATTCGTGGTGGCGAAGAACGCGCTGGCCTGGCTCGCCCGCCGCGCCGGCGAGGATGAGCTGCCGCCCCGCCAATTGGCGCGCGAGATCAAGGACCGCCACGCGCTCTTCAACCGCATCGCGGAGGATATGCAGGCGGCCATCATGTCGGTCCGCATGCTGCCGGTGGACCACGTCTTCCAGCGCTTCCCGCGCCTGGTGCGCGACATCGCGCGCCGCCTGGGCAAGCAGGTGGAATTGCGGCTGGAAGGTGCGGAGACCGAGGCCGACAAGAACGTCGTCGAGGCCCTGGCCGACCCGCTGATCCATATGGTCCGCAACAGCCTGGACCATGGCATCGAGCCGCCGGCGGAGCGTATCGCCGCCGGCAAGCCCGAGCAGGGCACGCTCAGCCTCTCCGCCCAGCATGAGAATGACCATGTGGTGATCCGGGTCAGCGATGACGGGCGCGGGCTGGATGCGGCGCGGCTGCGCGCCAAGGCGGTCGAGAAGGGGCTGATCGAGCCCGAGCGCGCCAACACGATGAGCGAGGAGGAGGCCTTCCAGCTCATCTTCCTGCCCGGCTTCTCCACCGCCGCCGCCGTCTCGGATCTTTCGGGCCGCGGCGTGGGCATGGATGTGGTGCGCACCACCATCGAGAAGGCCGGCGGCCGGGTGCGGCTCTCTTCCCGCCCGGGCGAGGGCACGGTGGTGGAGATCGCGCTGCCGCTCTCCATGGCCATCACGCGCATCATGACCGTGGCCTGCGGCGAGCGCCTGTTTGGCGTGCCCATGGCGCTGGTGGTGGAGACGGTGCGCGTGCCGCGCGCGGCCCTGCACCGGGTGGGCGAGAATGACGCCTTCGTGCTGCGGGACCGCGTGGTGCCCGTGCTGCGCCTCTCCCGCCTGCTCGACCTGCCGGAGCCCGAGGGCGAGCCCCCGGCGCAGGAGGCCATCCTGGTGGTGCGCATCCATGGCGAGCGCCTGGGCATCATCGTCTCCGCCTTCGAGGAGGTGATGGAGACCATCGTGAAGCCGCTGGAAGGCGTGCTGGCGGGTTTGCGCGGCTTCACCGGCACCACGCTGCTGGGCGATGGCCGCGTCCTGCTGATCCTCGATGTGCCGGAGCTTGTCGCCTGATGCCGCTGCTGACCGATGGACCCCTGGCCTGCCTCAGCGGCCAGATCGCGATCGAGGAGGCGGAGGCGCTGGCCGAATGGCTGCGCGCCACGCCGGATGCCGCACTCGACCTCTCGGAGTGCCAGGGGCTGCACAGCGCCGTGCTGCAAGTTCTTCTGGCCGGCGCCCCGCGCCTGCTCCGCCCCCCGCCCGACCCCTGGCTCGCTGCCCTGCTTGCCGCCCCAATCGCCGAGGTGCCCCGATGAAACCCGTGATGCTCGTGGATGACAGCCCGACCATGCTCGCCAGCATGGCCAGCGTGCTGAGCCAGGCCGGCCAGCCGGTCGAGAGGGCGATCAGCGCCGAGGATGCGCTGGCCAAGCTGAAGGCCATGCCGCCGCTGCGCGCCATGATCACCGACTACCACATGCCCGGCATGAATGGCGCGGCGCTGGTGCGGGAGATGCGCAAGCTGCCCGCCTACCGCTTCCTGCCCATCCTGGTGCTGACCACGGAATCCGAGCAGTCCAAGCGCGACGAGGCGCGCGGCGCGGGCGCGACCGGCTGGCTGGTGAAGCCCGTGGCGCCGGACAAGCTCATCGAAGTGCTCCGCCAGGTCGCGCCGGGCTGAGCCGCACCCATGCCCTTTGACGCCCTGCCCGGCCCCGCGCCCATGCCGCGCGGCGCCTGGCGCCGCCCCACGCTGGCCGTCCTGATCGGCACGCTGCTCTGCGTTTCCGCCGCCACGGCCGGGCGCGCGCTGCTGGGCGTCTCGCTGCTGGCCGATCTGATGGGCGCGCTGGCCTTTGCCTGCGCGATGCTGCCCTTGCTGATGGCGCCCGCCGCCCCCCCGCCCCTGCCCCCGCCCATCGTCCCCGCCCCGCCAGAGCCGGTGGCAGCCCCCCCCGCGGCCATGGCCGCCGTGCCCGCCGTCGCGGCCGAACTCCAGCGCTACCGCGAGGTCGCCGGCATCCTGCAAGGCCAGGTGGACCACGCCATCACCGAGACCGAGGGCGCGGCGATGGGGCTGATCCAGGATCTCAACGCGCTGGATTCGGCCGCCAGCGCGCTCATGGCGGACCTCGCTGAGGCCGAGGCCCGCGCCGCCCGGCTGAACCAGGACGGCCAGGGCGATGTGGAGAGCATGCGCCGGGCCATGGAGGCGCTGCGCCAGCGCCTGGCCGAGCGCGCCGCGCAGATCGAAGGGGATCGCGCCGTATATCAGCGCATCGCACAGGAGGCGGAGGGCTTCGCCCAGGCCATCGGCGATATCGGCCGCATCGCCACCCAGACCCGGCTGCTGGCGCTGAACGCCACCATCGAGGCGGCGCGGGCGGGCGAGGCCGGCAAGGGCTTCGCGGTCGTCGCGCAGGAGGTGCGGGAGCTGGCCGGGCAATCGGCCCGCGTGGCCGATGGCGTGAGCGCGGGCCTCGGCCGCCTGAGGGAGCTGATGCGCGCCCGCCTCTCCGATGCGCTGGACCCACAGGAGGATCACGCGCTGCTGGACGGCGCGGTGGAGCAGGCGGCCGGCGCGGTCCTGGCCTTCGAGCGCATTGCGGCCGGTTCCAGCGATGCGCTGGGCAGCACGGGCGCGCATGGGCAGCACATCAGCGGCCACATCACCCGCGCGCTGGGCGCCATGCAGTTCCAGGACATCGTGCGCCAGCGCCTGCAACAGGTGGGCGAATCCATCGAGCGCATCGGCCTGCATGCCGGCTGGCTGGCCGAGGCCCTGCAGGAGCGCCGTTCGGTCGAGAGCGTCGAAGCCACCCTGCTGCGCCGCATGGAGGAGAGCTATGTGATGCACGCCCAGCGCCAGGTGCATGGCACCACCACCCAGCCGGCCGGCCCCGCCATCGAGCTGTTCTGACGGAGACGACCCATGGCCTGGATGGCCTGCCTGCCCTTGCTGCTGAGCCTCACCTTTGCCGCCAAGCTCGCCGTGATCCTGGTCGCCGGGCCGCAAAACGGCTCCGCCGCCGCCTCACTGATGCTGGCCTTGGGCTTTGCCGGCCTCAGCGCCTGGATGTTCCGGCTGCGGCCCGCCGCGGCGCTGCCCCGCCCGGTGGCACCCCCCAGGCCCGCCGCCCCGCCGCCCCCCGCCCCGCCCCGCAAGGAGGAGCGCCGCCGCCATCCGCGCCGGCTGGTGGATGGCACGGTCGAGATCGCCTGGCCCCATGCGGCGCGCGAAGCGTCCCGCCTGCATGACCTCTCCCGCGGCGGCGCCCGGCTGCTGCACCCGACGCCCGAGCCGATCGGCCGGCGCGGGCTTTTGCATGTGCCGGGCCTTTCGCTGCCCGTGCCCTTCACCGTGGTCGAATCCCGGCCGGAGACGGGGCTGCATATCCGCTTCGACCTGGAGGGGATGGGGCTGGACGCGCTGGAAGCGCAGTTGGACGCGCTGGCGGCCCCGGGCTGACTCAGCCCTGGAGGAAAGGGTTGCTCCGCCGCTCGGTCCCGAAATCCGAGCCCGGGCCATGGCCGCAGACAAAGGCGATGTCATCGCCCAGCGGCAGCAGCTTGGTCATGATGGCGTCGATCAGCGCGGCGTGGTCGCCATAGGGGAAATCCGTGCGGCCGATGGAGCCCTGGAAGAGCACATCGCCCACGAAGGCCACGCGCAGCGCCTCGCTCACATAGACCAGGCTGCCGGGCGAATGGCCGGGGCAATGCAGCACGGCGAAGGCCTCGCCCCCGATGGTGATGCTCTCGCCCTCCTCCAGCCAGCGGTCGGGCACGAGGTTGCGCGAACCCGGGATGCCATAGGCGCTGCCCTGCTGCTCCAGATGATCGAGCAGGATGGAATCCGCGCGGTGCGGGCCGGTGACGGGGATGCCGGTCTTTTCGCGCAGCTCATCCGCGCCGCCCGCGTGATCAATATGACCATGCGTGAGGAGGATCTGCGTCAGCGTCACGCCGCGCGCCTTGATCTGCGCGAGGATGGTCGGCACATCGCCGCCCGGATCGATCACCGTGCCCTCCATCGTCGCGTCATCCCAGACGAGGACGCAATTCTGCTGGAAGGGGGTGACGGGAATGATGCTGGCCTTGAGCGGCATGGGCGGGCTCCTTGCGGGAGGCCGCTGTTATCACCCGGGCAGCCGAGCCACCAGATTACCCGGGCAGCCGAGCCACCACCCTGAGCCCCCCGCCTTCGCGGTTGGAGAGCGTCACATCGCCGCCATGGGCGCGCAGGATGCTGCGGGCGATGGTCAGGCCGAGCCCGGTTCCGCCCGTCTCACGGTTGCGGCTGCCCTCGATGCGGTGGAAGGGCTGGAACACCGCCTCCTGCGCGCCATCGGGAATGCCAGGTCCGTCATCATCCAGGATCAGCACGGCGCCCTGGCCGCGCGCCTCCAGCCTGAGGCGCGCCGCATCGCCATATTTCAGCGCATTGCCGATCAGGTTGGTCAGCGCCCGTTTCATGGAGACGGGGCGCAGTTGCAGCACCAGATGCTCCGGCCCCTCATAGGCGATGGCGTTGGCGCGCTCGGGACTGGCATCCGCTGCCTCATCCAGCACGGTGCGGGCGAGGCTGGCGAGGTCCACCGCGCCGGCCGGTTCATTGGCGGCGTCGTCGCGCGCGAAGGTCAGGGTGGCGGCGATCATCGCCTCCATCTCGGCGAGGTCGGCCAGCATTTTCCGGCGCTGATCCTCATCCTCCAGGAATTCGGCGCGCAGGCGCAGGCGCGTGATGGGCGTGCGCAGGTCATGGCTGATGGCGGCCAGCATCTGCGTGCGGTCGGCCACGAAGCGGCGGATGTTGCTGGCCATGGTGTTGAAGGCGGCGGCGGCGGTCGCGACCTCGCGCGGGCCGTTTTCCGGCAAGGGCGGCGCGTTCACGCCCCGGCCCAGGCGCTCGGCGGCGGCGGCCAGGTCCGTCACCGGGCGGGTCAGGCGGCGCACCGCCCACCAGGTCATCAGGGCGGCGGCGAGCGACATGGCGAGGAAGGCCACGAGGAAATTGTCGGAATGCCAGGGGCGCAGCGGGGGCATGCGGATGATGAGGTTCAGCCAGCCCTGGTCGGGGAAGCGCATGGAAACGCCGAAGCTGCCGCGCCCGAGCGCGCCCGAATGCACCTCCGCCGGGCGGAAGCGGCGCGGCGGTGGCGGCACGGGCGGCAGCCCTGCCCCGTCCAGGCGGAACCAGCGCTGAAGCGGCAGGGGCACATGCGGCAGGTCGGGCGGCAGGGTGGAGTGGGCGTCGTAGCTCGCGACCAGGGTGGGCGGCAGCTCAGCCTCGGCCAGGATGGCGGGGCGGCGTTCGGGCGGCGCCGTCACCAGGGCGCGCCAGAGGGCGAAGCTGCGCAGCGCGGTTTCGCGCGCCTCGGCCGCGCGCTGCAATTCCACGCGGTCAAAGGCGTGGATGGTGAGGCCCACCGCCTGCACCACCATCAGCCCGAGGATGAGGACGAGCGCCGTCCGCCCGGCCAGGCTGGCGGGCCAAAGCCTCTTCACTCGCCTACGGCCTTCTCCACCGTGGTCGAGAGCACATAGCCGCCGCCGCGCACCGTCTTGATGACCGAGGGGTTGCGCCCATCATCCTCCAGCTTGCGCCTGAGGCGGGAGACGGCGACGTCGATCGCGCGGTCGAAGGGGCCGGGCTGGCGGTTGTGCAGCAGGTCCATCAGCATGTCCCGCGTCAGCACGCGGTTGGGGCGTTCCAGCAACGTCGTCAGAAGCTCGTATTCGCCGCCGGTCAGCGGCACTTCGGCGCCTTGCGGGTTGATCAGGCGGCGGCGGGCGGGTTCCAGGACCCAACCGGCGAAGCGGATGCTGGCGCTTGCGTCCTCGCTGTTTTGCGCCGCGGCCTGGGCGCCCTCGGCGCGGCGGAGCACGGCGCGGATGCGGGCCAGCAATTCGCGCGGGTTGAAGGGCTTGGCCATATAGTCATCGGCGCCGAGCTCCAGCCCCACGATGCGATCCGTCTCCTCGCCCATCGCGGTCAGCATGACGATGGGGATGTTGGACTGGCCGCGCAGCCAGCGCGCGACGTCGAGGCCGGATTCGCCCGGCAGCATCAGGTCCAGCACCACCAGGCTGTAGCGGGCGAGCGGCCAGACCTTGCGGAGTTCCCGCGCATCCCGCGCCAGGGTGACGCGCAGCCCCTGCTTTTCGAGGAATTTGCCGAGGAGTTCACGGATTTCACGGTCGTCATCGAGGACGAGGATATGCGGGGCGGGTTCCATGCGAGGATTGTAACAGCGTGCCCTGTATCGGTCCGTCGCCAATTGTAACAGGGTGCGGGGTGTTGAAGGCTTGGCCCCCGCCGTGTAGGAGTTTCGCCAGATGCGGGCGTGGTGGAACTGGTAGACGCGCCGGACTCAAAATCCGGTTCTGGTGACAGAGTGTCGGTTCGATTCCGACCGCCCGCACCACCCCCCTGCCCCTCGCATGGCTGGACAGCCCGCCCCATCCGCGCCAAACCCCCGTGCAAATCCCCACACCACGGAGTCCGCCGCCATGACCTCGGCCGCGCCTGAGCAGACCTTCCAGACCATCGCCGACATCATCGCGGAGACCGCGAGCGTGGACCGGGCGAAGATCACGCCCCAGGCCCATGTCATCAACGACCTCGGCATCGACAGCCTGGACTTTCTCGACATCGTCTTCGAGATCGA
>JAIYDS010000204.1 GCA_027487385.1 Acetobacteraceae bacterium
CGGGTCGCGCGCGCCGCCCCCTTACCGGCACGCCCGCGCGCCGCGGCTTCGATCCTGATGGTTTGGACCATGCCACTTGCTCCTAAACGGGTGTGATTCTGCGCCGTGCGATGGGCGCACGGCGAGAGGCGGCCTCCAGGGGTGCCACCGTGCGGGGGTGTCTAGGGGATTGGGGCGGGCATGGGAAGGGGCCGCGCGTGCATGGGTGTCCGGATGGTTAACGCTGGCCCCCGGCGGTGTATCCTGGGTAGCGTTGTTCCAAGCGCATGCAACCCTGCCCGCCGCCGGAGTCCCCTTGCCTCGTCTTCTCTCCGCGCTGCTGGCCACCACCGCATTGATCTCGCTGGCCACGCCCGCCCCGGCCTGGGGCCAGGGGGGCGCGGGTGGCTCGGGTCTCGGGGGGCCTGGTGGGGCGAATAGCAGTTTCGCCGCGGGCATGCCCGGCACGGATGACGCCCTGAATGGCGGCGGCGGCGGTGGCGCGGGCGATACGGGCGGGCCTGGCGGGGCCGGCGAGGGCGCGGGCGGCGCAGGCGGCGCGGCCCCGGGCGCGGCCGGTTCAGCCGGCGCCGCTGGCCTGACCTCGGGTGCCGGCGGCGGCGGGGGCGCGCATGGGCTGGTGGACTCTCTTCTGCCCGCAGGCGCCGTCACGGGTGGCGCAGGTGGTGTGGGCGGTGCCGTCACCGGTGCGGGGGGCGGCGGGGGCGGCGGCGGCGCGGGCGGCGTTGGCCTGGTCTTCACGCCGCCCGGCGAGGCCGGAACCCTGCTGGCGCCGATCACCGGCGGGGCCGGCGGCGCGGGGGGCGACACCGCCGCGGGCCAGGGCGGGCAGGGGGGGCAGGGCGGTACCGGCCTGCTCTTCACCTCGCCCGATGGCGTGACCCTGCGGATCAATGCCGATGTGACCGGTGGCGCAGGCGGCGCGGGCGGCGGTGGCGGCGGCGCCCCGGGCGCTGCGGGCCTCGGCGGCAGCGCCATCCGGGGCGAGGGCCTCACCCTCACCCTGGGCGCCACGCTGACCGGCGGGGTTTCGGGCGATGGCACCAGCCGCGCGCCCGCCCTGGAGCTGACGGGCGGGACGAACCGGCTGACCCTGGGCGCGGGCGGAGAGCTGGCGGGTGGCATCGCGCTCAGCGGCTTCGCCGCGCTGGAATTCGCGCAAGCCAGCGACGCCACGCTGAACAGCGGCATTTCCGGGTTTGGCTCCATCAGCAAGACCGGCGCGGGCACCCTCACCCTGAATGCGGCCAACACCTATTTCGGCGGGACGATTCTCTCAGGCGGCATGTTGGCGCTGGGGGATCCGGGCGCGCTCGGCGCCGGCAGCGTCACCATCAACACGGCCACGCTGCGCGCCGATGTCGGCGCCAGCCTGGCCAATGAGCTGCGGACCGGTTTTTCGGGCAGCGCCACCATCGCCGTCGCCACCGGCCAGACGCTGGAACTCACCGGTGACCTGATTCCCGGCGCCGCCTCCACCCTGACCTTCGGCGCCAGCGGCGCGGCGGGGAACATCATCGCGTCCTTCAACACGGTGGACAGCTTCGATCTGGGCACGGTGGGCCTGGTGGTGGCCGCCGGCACGCTCACCGCCGGCAGCTTCGCCTTCAATGACCTGACCGCCAATGCCGCCAGCACCAGCATCCAGGCGGGCGCCACGCTGGATCTGAATGGCCGGCTGAGCACCATCGGCAACCTCCAGGGCGCGGGCACGCTGACCAACACGGATCTGATCCGCATCCGCGAGGGCAGCTTCTCGGGCAGCATCACCGGGGTGGGCGCCAGCCTGGAGAAGGTGGGCAGCGGCACGCTCATCCTCAGCGGCGCCAACAGCTACACCGGCACCACCGAGATCAGCGGCGGCACGCTGCAGATCGGCGATGGCGGCACCAGCGGCACGCTCGGCGCGGGGGCGGTGCTCAATGACGGCGCGCTGGTCTTCAACCGCAGCGATGCGCTGACCGTGACGCAGGCCATCTCGGGCAGCGGCAGCGTGACCCAGGCGGGGGCCGGCACGCTGGTCCTTGCGGCCGCCAACACGTATTCCGGAGGCACGGCGATCAACGCCGGCACGCTGGCGCTGGGCCATATCGGCGCCCTGGGTTCGGGCGGGGTCGGCATCACGAATGCGGCGCTGGTCTCGAATGTGACGGGCAGCCTCAGCAATGCCATCACCGTGACGGATGGCGCGACGGGCGTGATCGGCGCGGCCTCCGGCCAGACGCTGACGCTCACCGGCGTGCTGGCGCTGCGGCCCGGCGCCACGCTCACCCTGGGCTCGGCCAGCGCGACGGGGGTGGTGGTGGCGAACCTGGCCTCGGCCGAGCTCTTCTCGCCCGGCACGCTCGCGCTGAACGTCGCGGGCGGCACGCTGCGGATGGGAAACCTGGCGCTGAACCAGCTCACCCAGGCGGCATCGAGCGTCACCATTGCGGCCGGCGCCACGCTGGATTTCGCGGGCGTGATCGGCACCATCGGCAACCTCCAGGGCGCCGGCACGCTGACCGGCACCGCGGCCACGCAGATTTCGGCAGGCAGCTTCGCGGGCGTGATCGCGGGCACGGGCGGCTTCGAGAAGGTGGGCAGCGGCACGCTGACGCTGACCGGCGCCAACACCTATTCCGGCACGACGACGATCAGCGAGGGCACGCTGCGCATCGGCGCCGGCGGGCGGTTGAGCGGCGGCGGCGTCACCAACAACGCGGCGCTGGTCTTTGCGCGTGATGACACGCTGAACGTCGGCAACGCCATCTCGGGCAGCGGCACGCTCACCCAGGCGGGGACGGGCACGCTGATCCTGACCGGCGCCAACACGCATACGGGGCTGACCACGATCAATTCGGGCGGCACGCTGCAGATCGGCAATGGCGGCACCTCGGGCCAGATCAGCGGGGGCATGGTGCTGAACAACGGCGCGATCGTGGTGAACCGCGGCGATGCGGTGACGCTGGGCAATGCGATCTCGGGCAGTGGCACCCTGACCCAGGCGGGGGCGGGCGCGCTGACGCTGACGGGGGTGAACAGCGCCAGCGGCGGCATCAGCGTGGCGGTCGGCAGCACGCTGCGGCTGGAGGGGGCGGGTAGCCTCGGCACCGGCGCGCTGGTCAACCAGGGCGTCGTGATCTTCAGCCGCGCCGATGACCTGACGGTGGCCAACGCGATCTCTGGCGCGGGCAACCTGACCCAGGCGGGTGCCGGCGTGCTGACTCTGAGCGGGGCGAACACCTCCTCGGGCACCACCACCATCAGCGCGGGCACGCTGCGCATCGCCGGCGGCGGGGATTTGGGCAGCGGCGCCGTCACCAACAACGCCGCGCTGGTCTTCGCGCGCGATGACACGCTGCGCGTGGGCAACATCATCTCCGGCAGCGGCAGCCTTACCCAGGCGGGGGCCGGCCGGCTGATCCTGGCCGGCGAGAACAGCTACACCGGGCTGACCACGATCCAGGCCGGCGGAACGGTGCAGATCGGGGATGCCGGCACCGCCGGCCAGAGCAATGGCGCGCTGCAAACCAACAGGGCGCCGTTGGTGAACAATGGCGGCACCATCACGCTGAGCCCGGGCGGTTCGGGAACGGGCACGCTCATCCTGCCCGGGGGGATCAGCCCGGGCGGCGGCCTCACCATCCAGGCTGGCGCCACCCCGTCACTCGCGGGCGCGTCGGGCGGCTTGGTGCCGGCAAATCAAGGCCCGGTGACACTCAACCCGAACGCGCACCTGACCGTCCCGGGCACCCTCTCGGGCGCGGGCAGCCCGGCCCCGGCGGGCGGCGGACTGCTCTCCGCACAGAGCGCGGGCGCGCCGGGCACCGCGGGCCGTCCGGGCAGCGGCGACATCGTGAATCACGGCACGCTCCACCTGGCCTCGGTCAGCGGGCCGCTGGCGCAGGTGATCTCGGGCAGCGGCGCGCTGGTGGTGAGCGGGGCAGCGACTCTGCTCGGCGACAACACCGTCTCGGGCACCACGACGATCACGGCCGATGGCGCGCTGACCCTCGGCCAGGGAGGCGGCACGGGCGGGATCGGCCCGGGCGCCGTGATCAATGATGGCCTTCTCCTGGTGAATCGCGGCGCCCCGGTAACGCTGGCCAATGCAATCAGCGGCACGGGAACGCTGACCCAGGCGGGCGCGGGCACGCTGACGCTGACGGGGGCCAACACCAGCAGCGGCACGACGACCATCCAGTCCGGAACCACGCTGCGGCTGGAGGGAGCGGGCTCGCTCGGCAGCGGTGCCTTGGTGAACCACGGCGCGGTGACCTTCAATCGGACCGATGACCTGACCGTGGCCGGCCCCATCTCAGGCGCGGGCAGCCTCACCCAGGCGGGCACGGGCGTGCTGACGCTGACCGGGGCCAATAGCTCCACGGGGGGCACGACCATCAGCGCCGGCACGCTGCGCCTGGCTGGCAGCGGCGGCCTGGGCAGCGGTGCGCTGGTGAATGACGGCACGCTGGTCTTCGACCGCAGCGGGGCGCTCTCCGTGCCGGGCTTCACCGGGACGGGGCGCGTGGAGATCGCCTCGGGCAGCGTGACCTTCCTGGGGGGTGCGAGTTCGGGCGGCGCGCTGATCGCCGCGGGGGCGAGCCTGACACTGGCCGCCCAGGGGGGCAGCGGCGATGTCGTGAACCATGGCACGCTGAGCCTGGCGGGGACGAATGTCGCGCTCGCGCAGGTGATTTCGGGCAGCGGCGCGCTGGTGGTCAGCGGCACCGTGACGCTGCTGGGCAACAACACCCATGCCGGCCCGACGACGATCAACAGCGGCGCCGGCCTGACCCTCGGCAATGGAGGCATAACGGGCACCATCGGGCCCGGCGCCGTGACGAATAACGGCACGCTGACGGTGAATCGCAGCGATTCCCTGACGCTCGGCAATGCCATGTCGGGCAGCGGCGCCCTGAGCCAGCAGGGCCCGGGCACGCTGATCCTCACCGGGGCCAACAGCTTTTCCGGAACGACGACCATTGGTGCCGACAGCAGCTTGCAGGTGGGGGCGGGCGGCACCACCGGCGCGCTCGGCGCGGGCGAGGTGCGCAATGGCGGCAGGCTGGTCTTCAACCGGAGCGACGCGGTGACGCTCGCCAACCCCGTCTCCGGCTTCACCGCCCTGCCGGGCGCGTTCACCCAGGCCGGCAGCGGCGTGCTCACGGTGAGCGGCCCCTACAGCCAGGGCAGCACGACCATCAGCGCCGGCACGCTGCGCTTCACCGGCAGCGGCGGCTTCGATCCGGGCAGCATCGTGAATGATGCCGTGCTGGTGATGAATCGCGCCGATGCGGTGGTGTTGGGGCCGATCACCGGAAGCGGCCGCCTGGACATCGCCTCGGGCCAGGTCAGCCTTGCGTCGTCCAGCGTCTCCAGCCAGGCGGGCGGGGTGCGGATCGCGGCCGGAGCCGGTTTGGAGATCGGCAGCATCGCCCCCGGGACGCAGCCCAGCCTGGCCGGGGCGATCCTCAATGACGGCCTGCTGCGGGTGGGCATCCCCGGCCAGGCCTCCGCCGTCCTGGGCAACAGCATCACCGGCTCCGGCGTGGTGGTGGTCGCGGCGCAGGATGTGCGGCTGACTGGCAGCGCCGGCTTCACCGGCACCACCCGCATCGAGGGCGGCCTGACCATCGGCGATGGCGGCGTCACCCATGCGCTGGGCGCCAGCCGGGTCGAGTTGCAGGCGGGCACGCTGCGCCTTGATCATGCCGACACGCAACGCCTCGCGAACGCGATCTCGGGGGAGGGCACCCTCCGGCAGGGCGGCGGCGGGACGCTGATCCTGACCGGCGCCAACACCCTGGCCGGCCGCGTCGAGATCAACCAGGGCCGGCTGCAGCTCGGTGATGGCGGGACCAGCGGCGAGCTGGGCCGCGCGGCGGTGTCCATCGCGGCGGGCGCCGGTCTTGTCTTCAACCGCTCCGACACGCTGACCTTTGCCAATCTGGTCTCGGGCGCGGGCGAGCTGCGCCAGATCGGCACCGGGACCACCATCCTGACGGCCGCCAACACCCATTCGGGCGGGACCATGATCAGCGCCGGCACGCTGGAAATCGGCCCGGGCGGGCAGCTTGGCACCGGCGCCGTGGTGAATGACGCGGTGCTCGCCTTCAACCGCACCGATGCGATCCTTGTCCCCAACCCGATCTCGGGCCGCGGCGTGGTGCGGCAGATCGGCAGCGGCACCACCACGCTCAGCGGCGAGAACAGCCACAGCGGCGGCACCATCATTGCTGCGGGGAGACTTTCCGTCGTCTCGGACGCCCATCTGGGCGCGACCTCGGGCGGCCTGACCTTCCAGGGCGGCACCCTGGTGGCCAGCCAGAGCTTCACCTCGGCGCGCGGCGTCAGCCTGGAATCCGCCGGCGGCAGCTTCGCGCCGGGCGTGGGCGTGACGCTCACGCTGGATGGCGTGATCAGCGGCCCCGGCGCCATGGGAATGAGCGGCGCCGGGACGCTCCGCCTCAACGGCGCCAACACCTATTCGGGCCCCACGAGCATCACCGCGGGCACCGTGATCCTGGGGCCCGGCGGCGGCCTGGGTCCGGGCGCCCTGACGGTCGGCGCGGGGGCGTTGCTCGACATCTCGCGCATGGCGGCGGCGAGCCTGCCCGTGGCCGCGCTGGTCGGCGACGGCACGGTCGCGCTCGGCAGCCGGGGCTTGACCATCACCGCCGGGGCGGGCGTGTTTTCCGGCCGTCTGGTGGATGGCGGCCTGGGCGGTTCGCTCACCATCGCCGGCGGCACCACCACCCTGACGGGGAACAGCCCCTATACCGGACCCACCACCATCCAGGGCGGCACGCTGGTGGTGAATGGCACGCTCAGCGGCACGTCGGGCGTGGTGGTGAATGGCGGCATGCTGGGGGGCAATGCTGTCATCCCCAGCCTCGTCATCGCCGCTGGCGGCAGCGTCGCGCCCGGCAATTCCATCGGCACGATCAACATCGCCGGCAACCTCACCCTGGCCGCCGGCTCCACCGCCGCGATCGAGGTGCAGGGCAGCGCGAATGACCGCATCAACGTGAGCGGGACCGCCGCCTTGGGCGGCACGCTGAACCTGCGGCCATTGGGCGGGCCCTATAACTTCAACACGCCCTACATCATCCTTCAGGCTGGCAGCGTCAGCGGGAATTTCGCGGCGGTGACCACGAGCGGGGATTTCGGGGCTGGCGTGACGCCGAGGGTGAGCGTGACGGCAACGCAGGTGCTGCTGGCGCTGGCGCCGGGCCTCCTCGCGCCCACCCCCGAGGCGCCTCGCATCCCGGGCTTCCTGACCTACAACCTCCGCGCCACCGCCGCCGCGCTGGACGCCGCCAACCGCGCCGGCGGCAATCTCAACCCCTTCTTCAACGTCTACAACCAGCCGGCCAGCACCATTGGCCTCGCGGTGAACCAGCTCTCGGGTGAGGTCGCCACCAGCACCGGCGCCATGGGCTTCGCCGCGGGTGACCAGTTCCTCGCCGCGGTGCTCGATCCGCTCGGCCATGGGCGGCAGAGTATCCTGGGCGGCCGGCTGCGGCCCGACGGCGATGGGTCGGATGGCACAGAGGCACGCAAGCGCCACGCCGTCTGGGGCAGCGCGACGGGCGCCTATAACCGCACCACCGGCGACAGCCAGGATGGCTCGGCCAGCCGCACCACACGGGTGGCGGGCTTCGCGCTGGGCCTCGACCATCTGATCGGCACACGGAGCCTGGCGGGCCTGGCCGTCGCGGTGGGCGAGGGCAGCGCCGCGCTGGCCAGCGGCCAGGGCAGCGCCACGGCGAGTTTCGGGCAGATCAGCGCCTATGGCAGCACGCGCCTGGGCCGCTTCACCCTGGCGGGGGCGGGGGCTGTCACGCTCATGGAGGTGGACACCAGGCGCAGCCTCCATGCGCTTGGCCAGGACCAGCAGCGGGCCGGCTTCAACGCGCAGGTCTATTCGCTGCGGGCCGAGCTTCGGCAGGATGGCGTGGTAGCCGGCGGATGGCGCCTGCAGCCCATGGCGGCGATCCAGTGGCAGCAGGTGAACAATGCCGGCTACACCGAAAGCAGCCAGGTGACCGGCAACGCGCTCGGCCTCACCGTGGCCGGGCAGAGTCAGACCTCGCTGCGGACCGAACTGGGCGCGCAGCTGGATGGCAGCGCACGGATCGGTGCGCTGCCGGTCCAGGGCTTCCTGCGCGCCGCCTGGGCCCATGGCCTGGTGCGCGACGCCGCGATGGGCGTGGGTTTCGCGAGCTTGCCCAATGCTGGCTTCATGGTGCGGGGCGCGCGGCCCGATGCGAATGCCGCGCTGCTCGCGGCGGGGGTGGACATGCCGATCAGCCCCGGCTTGACGCTCGGCGCCCGGGTGGATGGCGAATTCTCCGGCAATGTCACCCAGATCGCGGGGACGGCCCGCCTGCGCTACGCCTTCTGAGAGACGGCTTGAGGATGCCGGCGGCGGAGGATTCGCGCGGCAATTTGCGTCCCCGCAAGGCGCCGGACTTGCCCATGCCGGTGGCATCGGCAAGTCCGGCGTTGTTCCAAGACCCGCGAGGGAGGCCTCACGGGGTGGAAGGGGCCTCGGCCCCAGCCGCCGGAGGCGTGCCTTCGGCACGAAGCGCGGTCGGAAACGAACCGCCAAGCCGACCCGTCCGGCCTTCCCAAACGGTCCCTGGGCTTCAGCCCGCGCCCTTGGGCTCCAGCCGCATCATCATCGCGTTGCGCCATCCTGGCGGCAGGGCGCCGGTGATGCGGCTCATCGCATAAAGCGGCCAGGGATAGGCCACGCGCAGCTTGCCGGCGCGGATACCGGCCAGCGTGAGGCGCGCAGCCTGCGCGGGCTCCATCAGCCCCGGCATGGGGAAGGCATTGCGGTCGGTGATGGCGGTGCGGATGAAGCCGGGGCAGATGGCGTGCAGCCGGATGCCGCGCTTGCGTTCCGTCGCGTCCCGCGCCTCGGCCCAGCGCTGCACCGTGGCCTTGCTGGCGCAATAGGCCGGCGCCGTCGGCCCCGCCACGAAGGCGGCGAGCGAGGCGATGACGGCCACGCGCCCGCGCAGCCCATCGGCGCCGGGCGCCTGTTCGGCCATGGCGGTGATGGCGGGCAGCGCCGTGTTCAGCACGCCGGTCACATTGGTGTCGAAGATGTCGCGCGCCGTCGCGGCCTCCTCGAAGCCATGGCCGGTGCCCGCGCCGATGCCGGCATTGGCGATGACCAGATCCAGCCGACCCGCCCCCGCGATCCAGGCCGCCATGCCCGCCGCATCCCGCACATCCACGCCCACCGGATGCACGCTGGCGCCCTTGGCCTCGCAGGCGGCGACCGTGCCGGCGAGCCGTGCCGCATCGCGCGCCGAGAGATGCAGCGTGACGCCGGGCGCGGCACTCTCCACCGCCAGCGCCGCGCCCAGCCCGGCCGAGCCGCCGGTGATCAGAATGCCCATATGCTGCCCAATCCGATTGCCGCGGGAAGATAGGCGGGGCCGGAGGGGAAGAAAAAGGCCCTCCGCCGGCGTGGGGCCCGGGGGAGGGAAAGGGCCTTCAAACGCCGCGCCTTCCCCCATAGCCTGCGCCCTTCCCGCGCGAAGGTCCCAGCCATGGGCGATGCCCCGCTCTTCACCGCCCCGCCCAGCTTCATGGGCCTGCCCGCCGGGCCGCCCGGCCCGGGCAACCGCGTGGCCATCCTGGGTGTGCCCTTTGATTGCGGCATCCACCCTTTCCGCATCGGCAGCCGCGAGGGGCCGGCCAGCGTGCGCGCGCAATCCGGGCTGGTGCGGCGGCACCATCCGAGCCTGGCCGACCGGGACGTGCCCGCGCTGCTGGGCGCGGTGGATGCGGGCGACGTGGCCGGCATCACGCCCGGCAAGATCCAGGAGGCCCATCCGAGGATCGAGGCGGCGGCGGCGGCCATCCTCGCCGCCGGCGCGGTGCCCATCGGCATTGGCGGCGATGGCTCGGTTTCGCTGCCCCTGATGCGCGCGGCGGCGAAGCGCCATCCTGGCCTGGTCGCGCTGCATGTGGACAGCCACACCGACGCCTATCCCTACAACCCGGCGGACCCCTTCGACGCCTCCAACCAGTTCACCCATGCGGCGGAGGAAGGGCTGGTGGATGCGAATTCCACCTGGCATGTCGGCATTCGCGGCTTCACCAGCGTGGCCGGGGTGCTGCGCCATGCCGACCATCTGGGTTTCCGCGTCCTCACCACCGAGGATCTGATCCGCCGCGGCACCGCCCAGGCCATGGCGGAGTTCCGCGAGGTGGTGGGCGACCGCCCACTCTACCTCTGCTGGGACATGGATGTCTTCGACCCCTCGGTGGCGCCGGGGGTGGCCACGCCGGCCTGGGGCGGCCTGACCGCGCGCGAGGGGATCGAGCTGATGCGCAGCCTTTCGGGGCTGAACATCGTGGCGATGGATTTCAACACGGTGAGCCCGGCGCATGATGTGCAGGGCATGGCCGCGCATCTCTGCGCGCATATGATGATGGAGGCGATGCTGCTGCTGGCGGGGCGCTGGGGCTTGCTGGCCTGACGTGCCGCCGGCGCGCATGCCCCGCGCCGCAGCGCCGATGACGGGGATCGGTGCGCGCGATTGGACGCACGGATGTTTCAGGGCCAGCATCGAGGGGTGCCGATCTTGGCACCTGACAGACAGGACATTGCCACATGACCCGCAAGTTTCTTTTGCTTGCCGCCCTGCTGGGTGCGACCCCCGCCTTGGCCCAGCAGGGCTTATCCCCGCCGCCGCCCCGCCACCCGCCGTCCGAAGGCCTCTGCACGGGCCGGGTCGTGGTGGAGACGGTGCGCCCCAAGACCACGCTCGCCAACGGCTTCACCTATGAGCTGCTGCTGCAGAACCAGACGCAGTCGCCGCGCGTCGGCTACCGCGTGACGGTGCAACTGGAGAATTTCGACACGCTGGCGCAGCAGAGCGGGACCGTGATCCATATCCCGAACCGGACCCTGACCATCACCGTTCCGGCGGGGTATGGCTCGCGCTCCGCGGAGACGCAGTTCGGCACGGTCTCGCGCAATGTCCAGCAGATCTACTATCAGGCGGGCGTCGGCGCGCGCTATGATTCCGGACCGCTCAGCAATGGAGGCCCGGCGGCCGTGCGCCTCGTGAATTGCGCGCCCATCGGGTAGGCCGGGGCGGGGTGCGTTGAGGCGAAATCCGCGAAAACACGGAAGCCCCCTTCCGGCAATGGCCAGGCCATGAGCGCAGGCGAACGCGCCATGGTCCTGGTGCCCGGATTCTCTCGCGCGCTTCGGCGCCGTGGCGATGGATGGACCCTGCGTGTGGCGCTTGCTGGGGGCCGCTGAATGATCGTCCTTGCTGGAAACACCAAAGAGCCAAGCTGAACCCCCGGCCCCTGCCATGGCTGAGGCCTGTGGCGCTTCACCCCTCCGCCACGCCCTCCAGGACATGGCTTCCTGCGCGGTAGCGATGGGTGGAGGCGCCGAAGGCGACAAGGTTGCCCGCCGCATCCTTCACCTCGCCGCGGGCGAAGAAGATGTTGCGCCCGGCCGTGACCAGCCGCCCTTCCGCGATCAGGATTTCGCCGAGCTTCCCCTGCCCGGTGAAGCGCGTGTCGAGGTCGAGCGTGACCGCATGGCGCTTGCGGCCCGGGGTCGGGCAATACAGGCCGGCGAAGGCATTCACCTGGTCCAGCAGGGCCAGCATCACGCCGCCATGCACGATGCCCGAGCGGTTGGCGTGCTGCGGGCCGGGCCTGCAGACCAGCCGGGCCAGGCCTTCCTCCCAATGCTGCATCTCGATGCCGAGCAGGCCGTGGAAGGGCGAAAGCGCCTGGGCGCGGATATGTTCGGGCATGTCGTTCATGGCGCGAACCATGCCGCCAGGATCAGGTGATGGAAAGCTCCTGCAGGGCGGCCTCGGTCTCGGCGAAGCTCGGCATGAGGAAGGAGGGGGCGACCTTGCGGCCGGTCTCCACGCTCACCTGGGGCGCATTGCCGTGCAGATGGGCCACCAGCACGGCGCGGATCACCTCGTAATAGGCCGCCTCCTCATCGACGATGCCCTTCAGCCGCGAGGCGCAGGGGCCCATGATGCCATAGGCCAGGAAGATGCCGAGGAAGGTGCCGACCAGCGCGCCGCCGATCATGCCGCCCAGCACCGAGGGCGGGCTGTCGATCGAGGCCATGGTCTTGATGACGCC